>JAMNYG010000110.1 GCA_023622945.1 Bacillota bacterium
CAGAAAATACAGCCTGGGGATAAAATCATTGTAAGCGGGTATGTTGCATCACATGGTATGGCTGTCATGGCGGCACGTGAAAACCTGGGATTCAGCCCTCCCATAGAAAGTGACGTAGCTCCCGTAATATCCCTTGTGGATGAGTTGTTAAAGAAGAATTGCCCGGTTAATGCAATGCGCGATCCTACAAGAGGAGGAGTGGCCGCCACTCTTTGTGAATGGGTGACATCCGTTACGGATATTGTGGTTTATGATGACTTCATACCGGTACGACCGGATGTGTCTGCAGCATGTGACATTTTGGGAATGGACCCGCTGTATATAGCAAATGAAGGAATTGTTCTTTTATCCGTTCCTGACCAATATGCCCAAAAAGCCCTGGAGGTGTTACGGTCGGTTGATATGGGCAAAAATGCCGCGATAATAGGAGAGGTTACAAAAGGAAACGGAGATGTATATGCAGTAACCCGGCTGGGAACCAGAAGGAGAATAATTGAACCCCGGGGAGAACTGCTGCCGAGGATATGCTGATGAATGAAATATGGATATGCTGACGGAGACAGTTTGTTAATATTTTGCTTTAACTTGACTGTGACCATTTCTTGTATTACAATTAAGTTTTGAAATGCAAAATTCCAGTACGATTAACATAATGATTTGACTGGCCGTTGTATTGCCCGCTAACCTGTTGTGCAGGCATATCCACGACCACGATCATCTTGGTATTGGACCTTTAAGGTGGGACATAATATGGGGGGCAATTTTATTTTTGCAAGTATTCTTGTGCCACTGGTTGGCACATGTTTTCTGCCTGTTATAGGAAAGAAAAACTCAAAGTTAAGGGATGTAGCGGCGTTAGCTTTTATAGCTACCGCCTTTATTTCTTCAACCCTTGCTTTGCCGCATTTGCTGTCCGGTTCTCCTGTTACCCTTCATTATGAGCTGCCGTTGGGATTAAGTTTCGGCTTTTATGCCGATGCTCTTGCCGTATTTATGGCGATGACGGCTTCATTCGTGGGGACCGTGATAGTGTTTTACTCATACGGATATATGGCGGAATATGAAAATCAAAATGAATATTACGCCATGATCTGCCTGTTTATAGGCGCCATGATGGGGCTTGTGTTTTCCACAAACCTGATATTCATATACGCATTCTGGGAGATATCTGCAATTTGCTGCTGGAGGCTTATAGGGTTTTACAGGGAAGAGATAACAATACTCCGGGCCAACAAGGCCTTTATCGTGACGGTAGCAGGCGCTCTGGTCATGCTTGTGGGGTTTGTGGGGATATATGGACAGACAGGCACTTTTGACCTTGCTGCCATGAAAGGGACACACATACCTCCATGGATTGTGGTGCTGATATTATTCGGTGTGCTTTCCAAGTCGGCAACCTTTCCCATGCATAACTGGCTGCCCGATGCAGGAGTTGCACCTTCTCCGGTTACATCCCTGTTGCATGCGGCAGTGCTTGTAAAAATAGGTGTTTACGCATATGCCAGGTTGTTTGTCGAAACTTTCAACATCGATAAGATGTTTACGGTAACAGTGCCTGTTGTAGCTGCTGTAAGCGCCCTCATAAGCGCCGGGGCTGCAATGAAGGCAAACGATATCAAGAGGGTTATCGCCTATTCCACAATAAGCCAGCTTGCATTTATCCTTTTGGGACTATCATGCGGAAACAAAACAGGCGTTACGGGCGGAATGCTGTATATATTGACCCACAGCGTGGCAAAGGGTGGGCTGTTTCTTTGTGCAGGAATTGTGGAGCATAATGTCCATACCAAGGACATAACCAAAATGGGAGGGCTGTATAAACGTATGCCATTGACCGCCCTTGCATTTATGCTTTGCGCTTTTTCAATAATGGGAATACCTCCTTTCGGAGGGTTTTTTGCCAAGTATCTTGTCATCGACGGCATTATATCTTCCGGCAACACCATACTGGGCGCTGTTTTTATCGCAGGAGCGGTTATGACCGTTGTGTACCTTACAAGGCTTTTTGTAAAGGTTTTCTTGGGACAGCCGACCTTTCCCCATGTGAAGGAGGGGGACCGCAGGATGGTGGTATCGGTCATGATACTTGCCATACTGTCCCTGCTGCTGGGGATTTTCATGCCAATTCCGTCGGGTCTTGCTTCTTTGGTAGGGGGAGGCTTGTAGTATGCTGAATTCAGTTGCTTTTTTTCTGATGAGCGGAACAAACATAATATGGTTTATGATAGTGTTTCCGGCCGTTGCAGGAACGGTTGTTTGTCTTTTTGGAAAGAATTATGCCATAAGGTCTGTGGCCGTTTTGCTGTCTTCGGCTTTCAACCTTTTGTTTGCCGTAAGCCTGTATGCTTCTGAAGGCTTTAACGCAGTATTTCCGTTCGTTTCACCGCGCTTTGACATGGCTGTAAGTGTTTATGAGCTTTCTTCAATGTTCCTGGTATTTGCAGCGGCAGCCTTCCTGATTGTGTGCCTGTATGGGATTGTGTTTTTGAAGGATGAGAAGTATGCCGGACGGTTCATGCTATACATGTATATCAGCCTTTCCATGATAAACGGTGCGCTTCTGTCGGATAACCTTGGAGTTATGCTGTTCTTCTGGGAAGGGCTTCTTTGTACTCTAGTCGGGATACTCCTGATAAACAATATGGAAAATCCGAAGACGGCGGTAAAAGCATTGGCGTTATCGGGTACTGCGGATCTTCTGCTTATGCTTGGCATCATTATTACGGTGTACCGGGCAGGAACACCGTATATCAGCCAGGTGGAGAAGCTTCCTGTGGCAGGAGTATCTGCAGCCGGTTTTGTGTGCATGATGCTGGGAGCTTTGGGCAAGGCCGGATGCATGCCTTTCCACTCCTGGATTCCGGATGCGGCAAAGGATGCTCCAACTCCGTTTCTGGCAGCTTTCCCGGGTGCCCTGGAAAAACTGCTGGGAATTTACCTTGCTGTCCGGATTGTTGTGGATATCTATGATTATAAACCGGGAAGCAAGATGAGCATTGCTGTTATGATATTAGGCACCCTTACAATCGTATCTGCAGTGGCAATGGCATTGATACAGAAGGATATGAAACGCCTTCTTTCATATCATGCCATAAGCCAGGTGGGATACATGGTCCTGGGAATTGGAACGGCGCTTCCCATAGGTATTGTAGGGGGGCTGTTCCATATGATTAACAATGTGCTGTACAAAAGCTGCCTGTTTATGGTTGCAGGCAGCATCGAAAAGCAGACAGGGACTACGGATCTGAGGAAGATCGGTGGTCTTGCGAAAAGGATGCCTGTCACCATGGCCTGCTTTACCGTAAGCGGCCTTGCAATAGCGGGTGTCCCGCCTTTTAACGGGTTTTTCTCCAAGGAGCTGATTTTCGATGCCGCCCTGGAAAGCAATATGGTGTTCTACATGGGAGCACTGGCGGGTGCCTTCATGACGGCGGTTTCATTCCTGAAGATGGGCAGGGCTGCTTTTGCAGGTGAAATGAAACTTCCGGTTGATAGTGGAATTCAGCTTCCCGGTCAAAATAAAGATGCAGGAAAGACAGGCCGGAATGTCGGGGAATCAAGCCTGGGCATGCTGGTTCCCATGGGTTTCATGGCTGTTATGTGCGTAGTGTTCGGGATTGCAAATACTCTGCCGCTGGATAAGCTTTTATCTTCGGCTTTGGGGATTCATGAATCATTTTCAGGATGGCCCCATTCCACAATGCTTGTGGTGATTTCAATTGCCGTACTGCTGCTTGCGGTGTGCGATCATATATATGGGTTTAAAAAGTCAGGCAGCGCAATAAACGCTGCGGATCACATCCATTACGCACCTGGACTTAGAAGGATATATCATATGGCTGAAGAAGGGTTGTTTGATCCGTATAACCTGATGATGCGTGGAATAGAGGCCTTTTCCGGAATATGTGTCCGGATAGAGAGAGGCATTGCCTGGATTTATGATGATGCAGCGGTTAAACTAACCGACGGCACAGGGAACCTGCTCAGCCGTTTAAACAACGGGAGCCTGTCCCGTTACCTTGCAACAGCAATCATTGGTACGGCAGCTGTAGCACTCATTTTCCTGGCGGTACTTCTGCAGGGGAGGTAGGTTTAAGATGCGGGTTATAGCAAATATTCAGATGGTAGCAAATATCGCGGTTCTGTTTTTTGTAATACCGCTTGCAATAATTGCTGTTAACACTCTGTTACCCAAAAAGCTTGCCGGAAGAGTGAGCTTTTACCTGGGCGGTTTTGCCGGAATAATGCAGGCTGCGGCTGCGGCGGCGGACTTTTTCCTGCTCAGTGCCAACCGCTTGCATGAGTATGAGTTTTCCCTCCTTTGGGATTTGTCCATTGAAGGTTCGGAACGCTTTTCGGTGGATTCCCTTTCTCTTGTCATGCTGTTTTGCATTGGCATGGTAACCATTGTGTCGGTTTTGGTGGCAAAGCAGACAGTACATGACAGGAAGAGGGCATATGTGAACCTTCTGATGACGCTGATTCTGGGAATGAACGGGATGGTCCTGGTAACCGACCTTTTTTCCCTTTATGTATTTCTTGAAGTGGTGGGCCTTTCAAGCTTTATCCTGATAGCAATGTTTAAGACCGACACAGGGCTTGAGGGAGCCTTTAAATATCTGGTGATGTCGGTGATGGCTACGGTGTTTATGCTTACCGGTCTGGCATTTATATTCATGCAGACGGGAAGCCTGCAATACAAGCATGTAGGAATGAATGTGCTGAGGTTTCAGAGCCATTCCCAGTCTGTTCTCATATATGCCGCACTGATACTGCTGATATCCGGATTTGCCATAAAGACGGGTGCAGTGCCTTTTCACAGCTGGCTTCCCGATGCCCATCAAAGTGCAAACACTGCCATATCAATCCTTTTAAGCGGCATCGTAATAAAAGTGGCCGGGATATACGGATTTATCGTTTTGGTGGATCTGTTCAATGAGGTACCTGCCATCAACATGACGGTTGCGGTAATCGGAACTGTCTCAATTATAACCGGAGCGCTTCTTGCCATGCAGCAGAATCACTTCAAGCGCATTGTGGCCTATTCAAGTGTCAGCCAGGTGGGCTACATCCTTCTTGGCATAAGTACAGGCAGCACCCTTGGATTGCTGGGGACTGTTGTCCATATATTTAACCATGCTACCTTTAAATCTGCGTTGTTTTCAAATGCTGCTGCACTCCATGAACAAGTAGGCAGCCTTGACATCAATGAAATGGGAGGATTGGAAAAAAGGATGCCAGTAACGGCATTTTCCTCGGTAACTGCGTTTTTGTCAACAACGGGTATACCACCTTTTGCAGGGTTCTGGAGCAAGCTCCTGATAATAATGGCGCTTTGGAAAAGCAATATGCAGGTATTTGCCGGTATAGCCCTTGTTGCAAGCATATTTACGGCAGCGTATTTTCTGAGGATCCAGAAGAAGGTGTTTTTCGGCAAGCTGCCGGATAAGTATGAGAATCTGACTGAAGTAAAAGGAACCGTTAAGTTTGCTGAAATCATGCTTTCGGTTGTGACAATACTGACGGGAGTATTTTTCCCCCTTGCCCTTTTATATCTTAAGGGAAGAGGGATAATCTAGAGGAGGTGGTGGCCGTGGAGGCTGTTGTATATACTTGCCTGGGACTGATGCTCGTCTTTGGTATTTTGGCAGTTATGCTTCACAGCATGCTGAAATCTGCCATTGCCCTGGCAGCAGCCAGTGCGGCCCTGGGAGTAATAATGTATGAGCTTGGAGCCATTTGGGCGGCCATTTTTGAAGTATCTGTTTGTTCAGGACTGGTTACGGTAATATTTATCAGTGCCATCAGCCTGTCAAATACTGATAAGAAGGATCTCCCAAAACTATATGAAGATGGGAAACGTATGGCTTTCCTGCCGTTGGTTTTAATAATTTCGGGGATATTGCTTATTGTTGTTGCAATTTCATCAGTCTCTTCGCTGCCGGTTCCGACACCGGTGGCCGAGGTTGCCGACAATTTCAGGGAAATTTTGTGGAACCATCGCCAGGCTGACATATGGGGACAGATAATCGTATTGATAACCGGTGCACTTGCAGTTGCGGTTTTGTTTAAGGAAGGTGAGTTGCCGTGAGTGAGCAGATTTTTGAGTCAGCCATACTCATTACCGGATTTTTGCTGATTATTTCAGGATGCTATTGCCTTATACGAACATATCATATGATAAAGATAATAATTGGCATAGAAGTGGCCATGAAGGCGGTTTCCATGTTTATCATACTTTCAGGGTATATAAGCGGAAATGAAGACCTTGCCCAGACCTTTGTAATAACTTCGATAGTGATAGAAGTCGTGGTCGCAGTAGTTGCGGCGGGCATTGCCATAAATCTTTACAGAAAATACGGGAGCATGGATATCCGTAATTTGACAAAACTGAAAGGATAGGGTAGAAAGATGGAAGGGTTATTGTTTGCACCGCCAATTGTTTTTTTGATGTTTATCGCCATATTCTTCCTGCTTACAAAGGGAGTGTCGAGATATTCCTACACTAATGCGCACAGGGATCACGGACTGGATCCGTACGCATGCGGGCAGCAAAATGTTCAGGGGTATGTTAACCCTGATTACAGCCAGTTCTTCCCCTTTGCGTTTTTCTACACCATCATGCACGTGCTGGTGCTTGTGGTGGCGACGGCGCCTTACGATGCTCCTCTTTTGCCCGTTGCGTATATAGCATGCGGAATATTGGCCCTGGCAATAATATTCAAGAGGTGATAATGCCTTGAACATTCTACGAAAAGCAATCGACTGGGGAATGCGGAAATCGCCCTGGATAATTCATTTTAATGCAGGTGCATGCAACGGATGCGATATAGAAACAATAGATGCGCTGGCACCGAGATTCGACCTTGAGCGCCTGGGCATTTTGCAGCAGGGCAGCCCGCGTCATGCAGACATACTGGTATGTACCGGCGCGGTGACGTTGCAGACAAGGGACCGTTTGAAACAGATATATGATCAGATGCCGGAACCGAAATATGTCATTGCCGTCGGGACATGTGCCTGCACGGGAGGCATATTTGACGGCTGCTATTGTGTCATGGGAGGTATAGACACCGTTATACCGGTGGATGTATATGTTCCGGGCTGTGCAGTACGTCCGGAGGCAATAATCGATGCGGTTCAGAAGCTCCTTGACAGCCTGAAGGGCGGTAAAAAAGGAGGCGAGAAGAATGCAGGATGAACAGACATCAACAGTGCAGGCTGAACAGGCCATAGTGGAAAAGATTTGCGAAAAGTTTGGCTTTCTTACGGGGAAAGTATTTGTACAAAGAAAAAAAAGGATATTAACCCAGCCTCTTGACAAGGAAGAATTTGAACAGCTGCTTCATTATGCCCATGATGAACTGGGCTTTTACAGGGCAAGCCACGTGGTAGGAACCGACGATGGAGAGGACCTGGGATTTATATATTTGCTGGTAAATGAAGAAGGTGTCATCCTGGCGCTGAAGGAAAGGGCACCTAAATCAAATCCACAAATCAACTCCATGACGGGTGTGTTTCCCTCGCTGGAGCTGCACGAGCGTGAACTGGTGGACCTTTTTGGAGCCGATGTCCGGGGTCTGCCTGAAGGCCCTTCTTTCCCTCTTCCAGACGGATGGCCCAAAGGAAATTATCCCATGCGGAAGGATTGGAAACCGGAGTATTTTGACAGAAAAACCATGACATATAACCCTCCTCGTGAAGATGCGGATAAGGAGGCAAAAAGCGATGAATGAGAAAAGGATCATAGGCAATCGCATAGTAATACCCATAGGTCCTCAGCACCCGTCTTTAAAAGAACCAGGCTGTTTTACCATAACGCTGGAAGGTGAAAAGGTTGTACATGCCGTCATAGGTGTAGGCTATAACCACAGGGGATTGGAGAAAGCCTGCGAAAGCAGGAGTTTCATCCAGACGCTGTATCTTATTGAACGGGTTTGCGGTATATGTTCCCATACTCACAGCACTGCATTCTGTCAGGGTATTGAGGAACTTTCGGGAATAACAGTACCAAGGAGAGCGGCTTATATAAGGGTGATCATAGCCGAGCTTGAACGCCTGCACAGCCACCTGCTGTGGTTGGGGGTGGCCGCCCATGAAATCGGGTTTGACACATTGTTTATGTACTCATGGAGAGACCGGGAAAAGGTGCTTGACATACTGGCCGAAGCCTGCGGCAACCGGGTCAATTACGGTATCAACACCGTAGGGGGCGTAAGGAGAGATCTTGATGACAATGTAATCCAGGGTATTTCAAAGATGGCTGATAGTTTGGAGAATCAGCTGAAATATTACCTGGACCTGGTCATGATTGACACTACGCTTTCAGCACGGCTTTCGGGAATAGGAAAGCTTTCCCGGGAAGATGCCATGAAGTTCGGTGCGGTTGGCCCCGTTGCACGTGCTGCCGGCATCTCCTATGATATACGTACCATTGAACCTTATGGGGCATATGGGGAAATTCCCGTAAAAGTGATAACCGATGATCATGCCGATGTATTTGGACGGACCGTGGTAAGAATACGTGAGATGCTGGAAAGCCTTGAAATATTGCGTTTTTGCATAAAGAACATACCTGACGGGGGCATTGCGGTAAAGGCTCCGCGACGCATTCCTGCAGGTGAGGTGATCAGCAGGACCGAAGCGCCCAGAGGTGAAAACATCCATTATATCAGGTCAAACGGAACCGACATACTGGACAGAGTGCGGGTCCGTGCACCTACAGAAGCCAACTGGCACGGCATGAAGCACATGCTGGAAGGCCAATACCTTGCCGATGTGCCTATAACCATCGCTGCCATAGATCCCTGCTATTCATGTGCAGACAGGGCCATAGTGATAAATTCCGGGAATAAAACTGAAGTCATGGATTGGCAGCGACTCAGACAGTACAGCATAGAATGGTACAAAAAACGTGGGGTAGATATGGCTTCGGTAAAAATGCCGGAAAGCAAGGCTTACTTTTAATGAAGACTGAAGTTAAGGTTTGATTTTAATTAATCAGGCGATTAAAATTACTTTAAATGAGGCTTTAAGTTAAGGTTTAGTTTAATAGGCATTATGTTTCAGTAGCCAGTATATTGTAGACACTACGTAACACATGTATATATAAGGCAACAAATTAAAACAGGGTTTTTATCAAAATAGTTTAAATATTTTGGGCTAAAATTTTGCAATGATTAAGTCGAAATATTTTGAAAATGCAATGTAAAGGGGCGAAGTATGGTTTCGGCTTTAGTTAAAATATTCATATTTCCTGGATTCGTTTTTATGGCGGCATACAGTATGTTCCTTGAATATCTGGACAGGAAAATATATGCCCGCCTGCAAAACCGAATAGGACCTCCGTGGTATCAGCCTCTGGCTGACTTTCTGAAACTTCTGGGTAAGGAAACAATCATTCCCGCCGATGCCAACAGGATGATGTTTCAGGTTCTGCCTATAGCATCTCTTGCGGCAGTAGCCACCTCATTTATCTATATTCCTGTTTTTGGCAGAAATGCAGTTGCTTATTTCGAGGGAGATGTCGTGGTGGTGCTTTATCTCCTGACGGTGCCCACCATGAGCCTGTTTCTGGCGGGATGGTATTCCAGGGGCATATATTCCACTATTGGTTCGGTTCGCACATTGACACAAATGTTTGCCTATGAGGTACCTTTGTTTATGGCGCTTCTTGCGCCGGGTCTCATAGCAAAGACATGGTCGGTATCGGGAATGGCAGAGTTTTACTCCCGGCATCCTTTGTATATATTGATCAACGTACCTGCTTTTGCCGTAGCGTTAATCGCCGGCCAGGGGAAACTTGAGAGGGCACCTTTTGATTCACCTGAGGCCGAAACCGAGATTGTATCGGGCGCACTGGTGGAATATAGCGGCAAGCTCCTGGCTTTGTTCAGAATGTCAGTCGATTGCGAGCTTGTCCTGATAGCTTCCCTTATTTCGGCTATCTTCCTGCCTTTTATGACAGGCAATGTGATACTGGACTTCGCACTTTACCTGATAAAGACCTGCGCCATACTGGTGTTCTTTACAATAATGCGCTCTGTTATGGCAAGGCTCAGGGTTGACCAGATGCTGGCTTTTTACTGGCGGCTTCTTACTCCTGTTGCTGTTGTTCAAATGGTGATAAATCTTCTTGTAAGGGGGAATTTAAGGCTGTGATAAAGAACGGACCAGGGAAAATAGTAAGTATGGCTCTTAAGAATCTTTTCATGAAGCCGGCCACAATTGAATACCCAAACGGAAAGCTTCACATAGCGGACAATTACCGGGGCAAGCTCACATACAATGCTGAAAACTGCACCGGCTGCGGACTATGCGTGCGAAATTGTCCGGCCGGAGCCATAAAGATAGTAAATGAAGGTACCAAAACTGACAGGAAAATGAAGGCTTCTTTAAATATAGGGCGCTGCATATTCTGCGGACAGTGTGTGGACAGCTGTCCCAGGGGATGCCTGTCCTGTACGCAGAATATTACCCTTTCGAGTCTTAGCAAGGACGAACTTGAGGTACAGCTTTGATGGAAGTTGGAAAATACTTGAAAGAAAATATAAGAACCGGTGAAAGATATGCCGTAATGGGCATTGGATCCACTCTCCGGGCGGATGATGCAGCCGGCATGTATTTCATTGAGCTTCTCGGCAAGATGTCTCTTAAAGATAATGTGGTCCTGATCGCAGGATCCACGGCACCTGAAAATTTTACGGGAGTCATTAAAAGCTTTGCACCTCACAAGCTTTTTATTGTAGATGCAGCACATCTGGGCCTTGATCCGGGGGAGGCAAAGCTGGTTCCTGCAGAAGAAATCGGAGGCGTCTCTTTTTCAACTCATATGTTGCCGCTTTCGGTCATGCTTGAGTACCTGAAAACGGAAATCAGCTGTGAAGTGGTCTTCATAGGGATACAGCCAAAGTGTACCCATCAGGGGTTTTGCATGAGTGAAGAGGTGAAAAAAGGGACTGAGCGCCTGGCCCAGACTTTTGGTGAAATTTTTGGGATGAAGGATAAGTTTGAAAAGATATAAAACTGAAAGGTGATAAGGCTGAAAAACGGTAAGAGTTGAATATCCTAAAAGAAGTCTCCAGGAAAGAATATATGGCTTAAAATTTTCCATAATAAGCCTCTGGCGTTTGCCGGAGGCTTTAATTGTTATCAATAAAAAATGCATGTGCGAATTTAGAATGGGCAAGTTGATATAAATATGGGAAATATGTAAAATATAACCAGGACAAATGAAGCAGATCTCCACGGCTTAATCCACTGCAATTCTCCAGAAACTTACCAAAATCAAAACATTCAAATTTTTCAATAAAAAGGAGGAAAAGCTAATGCGAAGACACGGGAAATTAGCTCTTAGCTGGCTTCTACTGTTGACCATGGTATTCTACATGCTAAGCGGAACAATTACTGTCTTTGCGGACGAGCCCGAACCAGGAGGGCCTCCTTATGAGGATGACCTTCTCAACGGCACTGTAACTGTGGAGAGCATTGACGGGCAGCCTGCGGTCCGCAAGTACTTTGACCTGGACAAGGCATATACGGGTGTTGTCAATATTGAATACACGTTGACCACCACAAGACTGACCGGAATTGATGATGAAGGTGAGGAAATGCCACTATATGCCTTTGCCGGATTCTACCCTGCGGGCACAAGCAATGAGTCCATGTATCCAATTTACAACAGCGCTTTTGAAAGAAGGGTTGCACTGGCTGCAAGAGAAGTGTTCATGCCCATCAATGCAGCAGGAAGGACTGATTACAAGACAGAAGTCGAGTTTTCAACAGTAGAACTTAAGTCATATCAGATTAAATTCAGGGTGGATATACCCAACCAGCATTACAGGGTATGGGTTGACGGGGTTGAAGTGACTGATGAATCCGATGACTACAAAATAGCAACAGAACGTCATCAAAATCCTAATAATCCTTCAACACCCATTCTGCTGCTGCCTCCGTACAACGACGTTGGCAGGGTTGTATTTGCTGCGGAATGCGGCAGCTTCACAATATCCAACTTCAGGATATACAGTGAAGTGACGGAGCCGGAACCCAAGACCTACTATGTAGGACCTGAAAGGGAATACAAGCACCTGCATGAAGTGGCTAACCTGCTTAATCCGGGAGATACGGTGCTGATTGACGGTGACCATGTATATGAATATGCTTACATGACAGAGCTGACAAAGAGCGGAACCAGGGAGAAACCCATCACAATAAGAGGAGTAACCATTAACGGCAAAAAACCTGTCCTGAAAGGTACTACTCACAGGCACGTTTTGGTTGTAGCGGGGGATAATTATATCATTGAGAACCTCGAGATATCAGGAAACCTTGGGGATGTAATAGATGAATTCAATGCAATGCCCTTCTTCCAGGACACTGTTATAACCTACGAAAACCTGGGTGATCTATATAATTTAAGAGGTGGAGCAAACAACAGACGGCTGAGAGATGAAATGGTGCCGAAAGTTACCTTCATGGGCATTCGCTATGACGGAGACAATACCGTTATCAGAAATTGCGTTGTTCACGACTGCAGGCAGGGCATACTTGGAAATGACATCGGCTCAGGCAGCATACTGATAGAATACAGTGAATTCTACCATAACGGTGCAAAGAACGGGGATCACAACCTGTACCTTGCAACCGATGAGTCTGAGCATCCTGATGCAGTAGCCCGTGTGCAGTTCTGTTACATACATGATTCCCTGACCGGAAATGGTTTAAAGAGCAGGGCTGCAAGAAACGAAATTTACTATAACTGGTTTGAAAACAACCGGCAGAACGCATTGGAATTGTGCGGACCTGATCCGGGATGGAACGGGGATGAAGAAAACCCTGTGTATGAAACTCTAAATGCCCTTAGAGCAAAAAATCCCGATTATGACGCTGAGGATGAGGTCAGGGAAGATTCCGACATCGTGGGCAATGTGATCATCAGCAGGGGCAGCACTCTTATAAGAATAGGCGG
>JAMNYG010000064.1 GCA_023622945.1 Bacillota bacterium
TATCCAATACCGGAACATCCGAGGTGGTTGCCTCAATGGTGGTGTTTGAGGAAGGACTACCAAACAAAAGTGAATACAGAAAGTTCAGGATAAAAACCGTGGGTGTGCAAAATGATTACGCCGCCATGCAGGAAGTCCTTTACAGAAGGTTCAGAAGTTCGGACGGCACCGATGGCGGAGAAGATCAGAAAAAAGGAAAAAGGAAAGCCAGAAAGAAATATTCTTCATCTCCTGACCTCATACTTGTGGACGGAGGTCTGGGACATGTGAATGCGTCAAAGGAAGTGCTGGATGCGTTGAATATAGGAATTCCTGTCGCCGGCATGGTGAAGGATGAAAATCATAAAACACGGGGTTTGGTTTCGGAATATGGAGAGAAAGACATATCAAAAAATATCCCCGTGCTGAGGCTTGTAACTACTATACAGGACGAGGCACACAGGTTTGCACTGGAATACAACAGAAAGCTCAGGGAAAAGCGATACAGGGGTTCAGTCCTTGACAATATCGAAGGAGTGGGTCCCAAAAGAAAGAAGGCCCTTATCAGGCACTTCGGATCCATCAGCAGGATAAGGGAAGCAGAGATTGAGGATCTTATGGCGGTGGAAGGTATTCCACGGAATGTTGCGGAAAACATATACTATTATTTCAGGCAATAGGAAATACGGGCAATGGTGAGGATAGGTTAAAGAGGTGCATTGATGGCAATATTTGCTATTTCGGACCTGCATCTGGCCCTTAGCGTTGACAAGCCCATGGATGTTTTTGGGGAAAGATGGGCCGGATATATGGATAAGATCAAGGCGGGATGGGAATCAATTGTAGGTGAGGATGACTATGTAATCATACCCGGGGATGTCTCATGGGCAACTTACATTGATCAGGCTGTGTCGGATTTTAAGTTTGTCGAAAACCTTCCCGGGAAGAAGATTATTTCAAAAGGCAATCACGATTACTGGTGGACAACAAAGAAAAAGATGCTTGAATTTGTTGAAAGAAACGGTTTTACTTCCATAAGTTTTATGCAAAACAACAGTTTCGACCTGGGAGAAGCCATATTATGCGGTACGAGAGGGTGGAAATGTCCCGGGGATGAGGATTTCTCCCGGGAGGACAGGAAGATTTTCTGCAGGGAATTGCAAAGATTGGAGCTGTCCCTGAGGAGTGCTGCCGAAAAAGGTGATTTGCAGATTTTTGTGGCCCTGCATTACCCTCCTTTTAATTCCAAGAGGGAACCTTCCGAGTTTGTTGACTTAATGAAGAATTACAATGTCAAATTATGCGTATATGGACATCTTCATGGAGAAAGCTTCAGAAATGCCTTTATCGGAGATTTCGAGGGAATTGAGTTTAAACTGATATCTGCAGATTATTTGGATTTTAAGCCGATGGTTTTGGTCAAATAAAAGCGAATAATTTTATCTTTTTATTGGAACTTCAGGTATTATTGTGATATAATATAGGGGTTAAACTTGCATGTACTGCTTAGCAGTTAATATATACCTAAAAAGCTTAATAAATTTATATACTTAAAAACTTAATAACGGGAGGACATGTTTGAGATGAACGTTAAGGTAGAAAATATCGAAAAAAACGTTGTTCAGCTGGAAATAGAAGTGGATGCCGAGAAGTTTGAAGAAGGAATGCAGAAATCTTTTTATAAAAACGCTAAAAGGTTTACGGTACCCGGCTTCAGAAAGGGAAAAGCACCACGGAAGATAATCGAAAGATATTATGGAGAACAGGTATTTTACGAAGATGCCATAAATTTCATCTGCCCTGAAGCTTATGACAAAGCCATTGAGGAAAACAACATTCATCCTGTAGATCATCCCGAAATAGATATCAAGCAGATAGGAAGCGGAAAGAGTTTGATATTCACCGCAAAGGTCACCGTAAAACCTGAGGTGGAGCTGGGAGAATATAAAGGCGTTGAGGTAAAGAAAGCAGAAGTTTCGGTCACCGATGAGGACGTGGAAAATGAGCTTAAGAGAGTTGCTGAAAGAAATGCCAGAATAATAACCGTAGAGGACAGACCGGTCCAGTCAGGAGATATCGTCAACATAGATTTTGAAGGATTTGTGGACGGCAAAGCTTTTGAAGGTGGAAAAGCTCAGGGGTACAGCCTTACCATAGGTTCAGGTGAATTCATCCCCGGTTTTGAGGATCAGCTTATAGGAGCAAAAACAGGAGATGAGGTAGAAGTTAACGTTACATTTCCTGAGGATTACAGGAATGAAGAGCTTGCAGGAAAACAGGCACAGTTCAAGGTAAAGATCAACGAGATAAAGTTTAAGGAACTGCCGGTTCTGGATGACGAGTTTGCAAAAGACATAAGCGAATTTGACACCCTGGAAGAATACAAGAAGGACCTTAAGGAAAAGCTTTTGCATGCTGCTGAGCACAGAGCTGAGCATGAAAATGAGGACAATGTAGTCAGCAAAGTAGTGGAGAACGCAAAGGTGGATATACCCCAGGTTATGATAGAAAGTCAGATTGACAGAATCATTTATGATTTTGATTTGCGCCTCAGATACCAGGGGTTGGATCTGAAGAGGTACCTGGAAATAATGGGAATGGACGTTGAGACCTTCAGGAAGCAGTTTGCAGAAAGGGCTGAGAAGGAAGTCAAGACCCAGCTGGTTATAGAAAAAATCGGACAGGTTGAGAACATTACCGTTTCCGATGAAGATGTGGAAGCGGAAATAAAGAAAATGGCTGAAAGCTACAAGCAGAGTGAGGAAGATTTTAAGAAACATTTGAGGGAAGAAGATATACAATATATTAAGAAGGATCTGGTATTCAGGAAAACCGTTGATTTCCTGGTTGAAAATGCAAACTTCTCATAAAGCTGCTTTGAATTTTAAGTTTTTATATGGGCAATATAGGGTTTAAATTATAATATTAATGGGAAACAATAAATCGGATATATAAACATAAAAATTCCCAGAAAAGTTTGGTTCGGGGGATTTACCGAAAAGAGCAGAACAGTATCAGGAGGGGTTTGTATGAGTCTTGTTCCTATAGTTGTAGAACAGACAAATCGTGGAGAGCGATCTTACGATATTTTCTCCAGATTGCTTAATGATAGAATAATTGTATTAAGCGATGAAATAAACGACACGACTGCAAGTCTGGTTGTGGCACAGCTGCTTTACCTTGAGGCCCAGGATCCCGACAAGGACATTCAGCTTTATATAAACAGCCCTGGCGGATCGGTAACAGCCGGATTTGCCATTTATGATACAATGCAGTATGTAAAACCTGATGTGCAGACAATATGCTTTGGCATGGCAGCCAGCATGGGAGCGTTTTTGCTTGCTGCAGGTACAAAAGGCAAACGATTTGCCCTGCCAAACAGTGAAATAATGATTCATCAGCCTATTGGAGGCGCCCGCGGTCAGGCCACGGACATCAAAATACATGCAGAACAGATTTTGAAGATCAGGGATAAGATCAACAGGATTTTGAGTGAAAGAACGGGGCAGCCGCTGGAGAAGATTGAAAGGGATACCGACAGAGACTTCTTTATGTCTGCAGAAGAAGCAAAAGAATACGGTATAGTGGATGAAGTCATGTTCAGAAGGAAATAAATGAGGTGGAAAGATGTCAAGATATGACGAAAAGAAGCAGCTTAAATGCTCCTTTTGCGGGAAAACTCAAGAACAGGTAAGAAGGCTGGTTGCAGGTCCCGGAGTATATATCTGTGATGAATGCATAGAGCTTTGCTCCGAGATAATAGAGGAAGAATTCGAAGAGTCTAAAATCGATGCTGATCTGGACGATATACCGAAGCCCAGGGAAATAAAAGAGATCCTGGACCAGTACGTGGTGGGGCAGGAATTGGCCAAGAAGTCTCTGGCAGTAGCTGTTTACAACCATTATAAGAGGATCAATTCAGATGTCAGAGGAAACAGCGACGTAGAATTGCAGAAGAGCAATATTGTAATGCTGGGTCCTACCGGATCCGGAAAAACCTACCTGGCCCAGACTCTTGCAAAGATACTGAACGTACCCTTTGCTGTGGCAGATGCTACATCGCTGACCGAGGCAGGATATGTGGGAGAAGACGTGGAAAACATCCTCCTCAAGCTTATCCAGGCAGCGGATTATGATATAGAAAAAGCGGAAAAAGGCATAGTATATATCGATGAAATAGACAAAATAGCCAGAAAGTCCGAAAATCCTTCCATCACCCGGGATGTGAGCGGGGAAGGTGTACAGCAGGCTCTCCTGAAGATACTCGAGGGCACCATTGCGTCAGTTCCCCCGCAGGGAGGAAGAAAGCATCCTCATCAGGAGTTCATACAGATAGACACTACCAATATCCTGTTTATATGCGGAGGAGCATTTGAAGGAATAGATAAGATTATTCAGAACAGAATAGGGAAAAAGCAGATTGGGTTTGGAGCCAATATAGAGAGTTCCAGGGAAAGGAATGTCGGAGAGATATTAAAGCATATAGTTCCGCAGGATCTGCTGAAATATGGGCTTATTCCTGAATTTGTAGGAAGGCTGCCCATAATTGTAACTCTGCATCCTCTTGATAAGACTGCGCTTATGCGTATACTGACCGAGCCTAAGAATGCACTGGTCAAGCAGTATCAGAAGCTGTTTGAGATGGACGACGTCATCCTTGAGTTTGAAGAGGGGGCCATAGAATCCATTGCTGAGAAGGCACTTCAAAGGAATACCGGTGCAAGAGGGTTAAGAGCGATCATGGAGGAGCTTATGCTGGACGTAATGTATGACATACCGTCCATGCCCAATGTTGAGAAGTGTATCATCAGGAGGGAAACCGTAGAGAACAGCATGGCTCCGGAACTTATAATCAATGAAAACAAGAAACCCCTTAAGAAGCCTTCCGGCAGAAAGACAAGAATGAAGCGTGAGTCGGTTTCCTGAATCTGAAAAGTTTGACTTTGTGTCAATGGGCTGTTGAAATTGAAAAGAACTGCCAAAAGCAGTTCTTTTTTTTGTTCCAAAACAAATATCAAAACAAATATTTACCAAAGCAAAATACAATGTTTTGTCTGTCAAAGTAAATACATCGGATAAAATACGACGCTTAGCAAATAATATTATTGATAAAAACAGGATGATTAAGCCGATTTTTTCATGGAAACATGCTACCTGGGGAGGAAACGTAATGCTCACGAATATTTTCCTTATCATACAGTTTTTCTTTTCTGTCATCATCGGCCTCTACTTTCTTACCCTGCTAAAGTCTCAGCAGGTAAACAAAGGGGCTGTTGAGAAGGAATCCAGGAAGGAACTGGAAAGACTTAGAAAACTGCAAAGCATAAAGCTTACCGAACCATTATCTGAAAAGACAAGGCCATCAGCCCTGGATGACATCATCGGGCAGGAACAGGGTTTAAAAGCGTTAAGAGCAGCGCTGTGCGGCCCAAACCCGCAGCATGTTATAATATACGGTCCCCCTGGAGTAGGGAAAACTGCTGCAGCAAGAGTCATATTGGAAGAGGCAAAGAAAATGCCTTGCTCTCCGTTTAAAAAGGATGCAAAATTCGTAGAAATTGATGCAACTACATTGAGATTTGATGAAAGAGGCATTGCAGACCCTTTGATAGGATCTGTTCATGACCCTATTTATCAGGGAGCAGGGGCATACGGGGTGGCGGGTATACCCCAGCCTAAACAGGGAGCCGTTACAAAGGCTCACGGAGGCATTTTGTTTATTGATGAAATAGGAGAACTCCATCCGATACAAATGAATAAGCTTCTAAAGGTTCTGGAGGACCGGAAGGTATACCTTGAAAGCGCATACTACAGCTCAGAGGACAGCAATATTCCTCCTCACATACATGAGATATTCCAGAAGGGACTTCCGGCTGATTTCAGGCTTGTGGGAGCCACCACCAGGACTGCGGATGAAATACCGCCTGCAATACGCTCAAGATGTGTAGAAATATATTTCAGACCCCTGGTTGCGGAAGAAATTGCGACCATTGCAAAAAGAGCCGCAGAAAAAGGAGGATTTGAGCTGGAGGACGGCGTTCCTGAGCTTGTGTCAAAATATGCGCAGAACGGAAGGGATGCCGTGAATATAGTACAGATAGCAGGTGGTATTGCCATTGTGGAGGGAAGGAACAGGATATGCATTAAAGACGTTGAATGGGTCATAGAATTCGGACATTACAGCCCCCGCATTGACAAAAAAGTATCGGAAGGCGAGCACGTGGGATGCATAAACGGACTTGCCGTTTACGGCAATTATACAGGAGCCCTGATAGACATTGAGGCTTCGGCGGTAAAGGCTGCAAACGGAAAAGGAAATATTAAAATAACCGGTATTATAGAAGAAGAGGAAATGGACGGAAAGGGCCAGAGGCTGAGAAAAATCAGTTCGGCGCGGGCCTCGGTGGATAATGTGCTTACGGTTCTCAAGAAGTTTTACAACGTAAACGCATCGGAATACGATATCCACTTAAACTTTCCGGGCGGTATACCCATAGACGGACCTTCAGCCGGAATAGCGGTAGCTGCGGCCATTTACTCTGCCATTATGAATCTGCCCATAAGAAGTGACATAGCCCTGACAGGAGAGGTTTCCATAAGGGGTAAGGTGAAACCTGTAGGAGGAGTGATGGCTAAAGTCGAAGCCGCAAAGCTGGCAGGCATCAAGAAAGTTCTGATACCCAGGGAAAACTGGCAGGAACTGTTCAGGAGCTGGGAAATTGAAGTAATTCCTGTAGACGATATAAGGCAGGTAATGGATATAGTGTTTGAAGGAAAGGTCAGCGCCAATGAAAGCATATCCGTACAGAAACCGGCGGTAAACGTTTTTGCAGCGTCAAGCGTTCATGGGGCGTAGGAAAAGTTAAGGAAGCGATATGTGGGGACACTTTTCTGCTTCGAAGAATTACTTCGCAGCTTAAGAGGTGTCCCCAAATTTTTGTCCCAAATTTTAATTATAAATTTTTGTCACAAATCGCGTCCCAAATTTTCGTCCGGGAAGTTTCTCAATTCGGATAGCAGAAAAGGTCACGGTTCTTTTATGGAAATGTCCTGCATAACTATTTACAAAAGGAGGATGTAGTAATATCATAATGAATAGTGCAAGCGCAGGATTGTGAAAAATAAAGGAGAAGCCAAATGAACATTTTTGAGAGTTTATTTCTGGGTATTGTACAAGGGCTGACTGAATTTCTGCCTGTCAGCAGTTCAGGCCACCTGGTGCTTTTTCAAAAGCTGTTTGGCATAGAAGAAGGCGCCTTGTCTTTTAGCATTGCAGTGCACTTTGCAACGTTGCTTTCAGTTTTTGTAGTGTTCTGGAGAGATATACTGGAAATGATCAAAAAACCCTTCAGCAAGCTTACTCTGCTTGTAATTGCGGGCACAATACCGACGGTGATAATCGCATTTGCATTTAAAGACTTTTTTGAACGGGTGTTTAGTACAGGTGCAACGTTAGGTCTGGATTTTTTCATCACAGGTACGGCATTGCTTTATGCAGAAAGCGCCAGGAGCAAGGAGAAAAAACTTGATGAGACTACCTACATAGATGCTGCTGCAATTGGTGTGGCCCAGGGGGTTGCAATTCTTCCTGCTGTCTCAAGATCGGGCCTTACTATAGCAGGTGCACTCTTAAGGGGATTGAACCGGGAATTTGCACTCAGGTTTTCATTTCTCATGTCAATTCCCCCCATACTTGGAGCCGCTGTTTTGGATGTTTACGATATGATCAAAACAGGTGAAGGATTTGCTTCAGAAATCGGAACCATACCTTTGATTGTGGGCATGGTTGCGGCCGCCGTATCAGGTTATGTCGCAATCAGGTTCATGTTGCGTCTTTTGAAAAAAGGCAGCTTCAGGTATTTTGCATATTATGTTTTTATATTGGGTGCTTTAGTAATCATTGAGCAGCTTTTCAGCGGAAAAATTTTCGGAAGACTGTTTTAAAGGTGTTCCTTTTATGAAACGGGTATAATATTAATATGGTTTATTAACCCTTGCTGTAAAGGTTTTACTTCTTCGGCATTTGCTGCAGAAATCCGGCTCTTTCAGCATTAGTTCTGCAGCAATATAACTTTGAGCAAAGCGGGTGTATAAGTTGGACCGTACTTTGGATAACATAGTTGTTCTCGGAATTGAGACAAGCTGTGACGAAACTTCTGCGGCAGTTGTGATGAACGGACGAAATGTATTGTCAAATGTCATATCTTCACAGATAAACCTTCATCAGAAGTACGGAGGAGTAGTGCCGGAAATAGCATCCAGAAAGCATGTGGAAATGATCATTCCTGTGATAAATCAGGCTTTGGAAGAGGCCGGCATGAAAATTGCGGATATCGACGTCATAGGCGTTACATATGGGCCCGGGCTGGTAGGAGCATTGCTGGTGGGTTTATCTGCTGCTAAGGCACTGGCTTTTACCACGGGAAAGCCTTTCATAGGAGTACACCACATTGAGGGTCATATAGCAGCAAATTATATTGAACACAAGGAACTGGAACCGCCCTTTGTATGCCTTGTTGCCTCAGGAGGACACAGTCACATTGTATATGTGAAGGAATATGACCAGTTTGAAATACTTGGGCAAACACGTGATGATGCAGCCGGTGAGGCTTTTGACAAGGTGGCAAGGGCCCTGGGATTGGGATATCCGGGAGGTCCCCTGATAGATAAGGCCTCCCGAAACGGTGACAGCAGCGCCATAGATTTTCCAAGAGTGCATTTTGGTGAGAGCTGTTATGATTTCAGCTTCAGCGGAATAAAAACCGCCGTGCTCAATTATCTCAACAGCCTTGAGCAGAAAGGCGAACCGGTAAACGTGGAGGATGTTGCTGCCAGTTTTCAGCAGGCGGTGGTAGACGTGCTTGTGGATAACACGGTAGAAGCGGCAAAAGCCAAAGAAGTCAAAAATATTGCAATTGCAGGAGGCGTGGCTGCCAATTCACTTTTACGCAGCCAGCTGAAAAGCGCCGGCAGCCAGTACGGTTTCAATGTGTTCTACCCAAGCCCGGTGCTGTGTACCGATAACGCTGCCATGATCGCCTCTGCCGCATATTATGAGTTTATCAGGGGAAGAAAATCACAGCTGGATCTGAATGCTGTGCCCGGTTTAAGGCTGGGACAAAGGTAACCTGTGGATAACTTTTGTTTCCGCCTGGGGATTTTTTTTAAAAAGGGCTTTTGGATTGAGCTCTTTTTTTATGTAAAAAAATTCAATTGTCGAAAATTATTGTATAATAATATGGAAATAACTAGTATACAAGTTAAATTATTGTAAGTAAGTGCCGAATGTAAAACCAAAAAAGGGGAATATGTTGAAAAATGACATGTGTATAATGTGGAAACATTGCTCAAAGGCTGAAAAATGTTGAAACTTTTTATGTGGATAACAATGTGGATGTTGTGGATTAACTTTGTGTATTAGAGTAATATTGTTTGCTTAAAGTTGGTTCAAACAGGCGTCTCAGTTGGAATTAACCAATATTTCAAAGGACATGTAAAAATTTCTGATAAAAAAGCGACGCGGGAAAAATGAAAAAAGCAGAAAAGAGATATCGATATAAAAGGCAGAAATCGATCTGGGAGAAAGAAACCGATATAATAGGAAGAAGCAAAGATGGTGATTGATGAAACAAAAAGGGAGATTGAAAGGCTTTGCACACCAACAGGTATACCGAAGGTCCTTGCAGTCTCCCGTTACCGTTCAGTGGATTTTATTGCTCATTATGTTTTTTGCTCAGCTAATTAAATTTCGGCTACAGGGCTTTTTTTTATAAAGCTTATGGCAGCACCGGCTGCAGTCGCAAATTCTGCATTTTCCGGAAGATGAAAGTTTACGTCAAACAGCCTGGAAAGGCCGTTAAAGATATCACGGGCCTGTGGAACGTTGACCAGATTGCCGGTCAGAACCACATCCTTCACATTGTCTATCCGGGTTGCAAAGACTGCCAGCATCCCTATAACCTGGAATACAAGGTTTATTATGCCCAAAGCTATATCCGACCTGGATGCCAGATCGCTGATCTTTCCAAAGTTGGAGGCTGTTGTTTCGGGAGGCAGGCCGTCCAGTATATCACGGGTAATGTCACCGATGGTCAGATCAACATTGGCTAAATTTCCACCCTGAGCCATTTCAACTATGTCGTCAAAATTGCGGACATTAAGCATTCTGTTGGATAAGCCCAACAGAGTGCCTCCTCCCACTCCTGTTCCTCCCATATGCCTTGTGGTGTTATGATCCGCCATGACCAGCGCGGTACCCGTTCCCATGCTTACAACAATTGCCCGATTCAGACCGCTTAGAAAAAGGCCTCCCATGCCGATGGCGTGAAATTCACTCACCTTTCCGGTAGGTATGCCATATAGCTTTTCGGTTATGAATGAAGATCCTGCACCGGTTACCATTATCCTTTCAACCTGGTCAAGGGTCAGACCGTTGACGTTGAGGAATTTACCGAGAGCACCGAATACCGATGCTATAGGGTCTGTAGCCGTTACCAACAAAGGACTGAACATTTTTTCCTTGTCAAACCCGACAATTTTTGTGGTGCTTCCACCAATGTCTATACCGATTATCTTGCCCATGATATATTGATACCTCTCATTTCCGTGATGTTTATTTCAGAAGCAGCATATTTATTATTGCGATTCCTACTCCTGTGATACCTTCGCCCCCAAGCAAACCGGATGAAGCGATATTCCCGGTATCTACGGAATTTGGGCGAACTTTATCTGTTACCAGCCTTATAAGTCCTCCAAGGAATACGGCAGAAGATATTTCAAAAGGCAGATACATTCCTATACCCAAGGTCATTACCGGTACCTTTAACAGGTACAGTATCACTCCCGCCAATGCTGCTGTCACAAATACCACAGGATTTCCTATTCCGTTTACCATCTGGCTTACAATAAAAGCCTGGCCTGCCGGGAGCCCGTATTCAATACCCACTCCGCCAAACTGCCCGACAACCGCGAACATTGAAACTGCAGCTACCACCGTGCCGACAAAACCGCCGACAAACTGGGAAACAAGTTGTGCAACGGGATTTGTTCCTATAATATGCCCTGTTTTGTAGTCGTTTAACATATCTCCTGCATATCCGCAGGCGACAGCCACACAGGCGGCTGTGAAGAACGCATCTGTTGCATCAAGATCAACAAACAGCCTTATGGCAAGCAGGACGATTATGCCAAATATCTCCATGGGATTTATGCCTGTCTGACCTGTTATGGTGGCGGACATGGCAGAGGCTACAAACACTCCTGCTATCAAAAGGGCTGAAGCTACAGGACTCAAACCGCATAAAACGGTGAGAACATAGGTTACAGCAACGGCAAGCACTGAAAGGAGCTTTCCGGTACTGATTTTCTTTCCCTTATTTATGCTCTGTGAAGAGTTGCTGCTTTCACCATCGGTACTTACGGTGCGTTTTTTGAACAGTGATATAATATATGAAATCAAAATTCCGATTCCGGTGCCCACCATAAGCCCGATACCAACCGTATTCTTAAATTCTGCGGCGGCATCAACCGAGGGGAAAATTTTAAGGGCGGTTCCAACCGGAATTATCAGGATATACGACAGCAGTGCACCCAGGAACCACACGCCTGTATAAAGAGTACCTATAATATATCCTATTCCCGCTGCCATGGGGGAAACCCATATACCAACCTGAAAATTCCTTGCGTAAAGCCATTTGGATGAAATGGCGGAAGGAATCCAGCCTAGGCTGTCGCGCAATGCTGTAAACACCGCCGAGAAAGCCATTGTGCCAAATAAGACAATTGATTTGCGTCCTCCCTCATCCCCGGTGCGGATTGTTTCTGCAGCGGCAACCCCTATCGGATAAGGAAGTTTCTCCCTTTCTATAAACCTTGGTCTTAAAAACCAGGTGAGCAGAGTGCCAAGAATCATACCTGCCATTGTTATCAGCAGCACTTTCCAGAAATATTGTCCCATGACATCAACTTTGTCCCAGATTCCGGTTATCCAAAGACCCGGCAGTGTAAAAGCCAGGCCGCCTGCAACCATGGCGCCTGAAGACATTGATGTCTGGGTGACATTGATTTCATTAAGGGTTGTTTTTCCAAACAACTTCAGCAAAGACATTGATAAAATGGATACAAATATGGTTGGCCAGGGAAGAGCGCTCATCCTCAGGGCAACATACATTGAGCTTGCGGTAATAATGGCCGAACCCAATGCACCTATAATCTGACTTCTGAGTGATAGCTGGGGAATTCCTGCAAAACTTCTTTCATTGTTGGATACGTTATCGAATACCTTGCTCATTTCACACCTCTTTCCTATAATCAAGAATTCAGATAAATAAGAAGCATTTAACGTTTTAAGCAAGCTGTTAATGTTAGAATTAGCTTTTAGAATGTTCCATACGTCTTTCCAGACGACGGTTAATATGTTTTGTTCATTTTCCAAATTACTGTTACAATTTTTTTCCGAATAACTCTTACAATATTTTGCGCGTTATGAGGATTGATGGCTGCTGAAAAAACGGCATTTTCAGCTTGTTTCATAAAAGTCAGATGATGTTTTTATGAAACTGTGCCATGGAATTGCCTAAAAAAAGGGTACAAAAAACCCTCCTCCATTAGAGCGGCAATTCATCTTTATTTTATTCTTTACAAAAACAAGGAATACTTAAGACAGTGCTTGTAGCTTTGCAGAACTAGAATTGATTTGAAATGGAACACATGGACATAATATCAACCTCCGTTCTCATTCCCAAATGGGATATAAGTCGTTATACAGGTTTTGAATGTTTTACTGATTAAAGTCCGGTTTCATATCCGAATACCGGCTTTTTTAATACTACCATAATTCTTTATCTCTGGCAATAAAATTATATTCCTTTCTCGGTGTAAAATAGTTGTAGGATAAAAGTAAAAGAGACCAATCTTCTTTGGTATAATTAAATTAACCAAACAAAAACCACCAAGGAAGGAGAGGTCTCTTTGAATAACAT
>JAMNYG010000141.1 GCA_023622945.1 Bacillota bacterium
CTTACCTGCATCATTTCCTCCAAAGCATGGTTTTAATCGTTTTGTTTATGCCAGCATGTTAATCCGCAAGATTATTATGCCAAGCATTTTGCGATTTATTTTATTTCAGCCAGTATGCTGTTATGTAAATCATTATGCTGTTATGTAAATTGCGGCTAAAGCACCCTGTGCCCCAGGCCAAAAGCCACCTCATTCAGGTGAAGGAGACCTATTCCGAAAAATATGGCTACGCACACATGGTCCTTGTACCTGGCTATCCCTATTTTTCCTCCCACATTAAGCCCAATGGCTTTTGGCATTATCTGGATCAGTGCTTCTCTTGTGGCGCCTGCTACAGCACCTTCTTCCACATGGCTCTCTGCTATGACGCCCTCCCTTTTGGAAGAAACCACAGCCCTTTCAATTATCTTCATAACCGATGTAATGAACTCACCGCCGAAATCAGCTGCAGCAGTGTATATTCCGTTCCTGAAAAACTCGGCCTGCAACTTCTTCTCTTCGAGCCTGTCCGATGTTACAGCCATTTTAATGGCAGCACTGGCAATTTCCCTGCTGCCGTATTCCTTGGGATATTCCGTTTTATTCATTATCAACGCCTCATCTGTTTATTTTATGGGCATTTGATGCATAATATACGAATTATATTATATAGTAAGAGCTCTGTGAAAACAATATTTTTGTTTCAAAAACGAATCTCAGGATTTGTCTTTATCCATCTGAACTTTAAAGAGTCTGGAGATTCCAGGCTTTGCCTTGTATTTTTTGCCTACACACCTGGTAGCCACATTGTCAGATGCAGATGTCACAAGAACCTCCACGGCTTCTTTTCCGCTTCCGGTATCCAGCTCTACTACATCACCGTCCCTTACCTTAATGGTAACGTTTTTTTCCGAAAAAACCGCAGCTTCATCTCCATTTACCAGGACTTTTAGATCATACCTGCATTGAGCGTCAACAAGCTGTAAACTGATGGTGCCCTCCTCAAAGAGGTATTCCTCAACTCCCAGGGGCTGTCCCTCCAGTCTGTTCTGGCTTTCAACAAATGCCGTAAGAGACGGACTCAGCATTGCAGTCTGTATGATTATCAGAAGTAGAAATGCGGCTACACAGGACAAAAACAATATCTTTTCAAAAATTTCATCAAACCCGTTTCGGCCTGTTTTTTTTCTGACCCTGTAATATATCAACTTCATAATCTCCCCCTGCTCCACATTTCATAAACTATTTTATACATTCCCTGGCGCCTCTAAACCTTAATTAATAATATGCCGGAGCAGGAATAAAAATACTTAACATGAGCATGCGCTGAAAGTTTCGGATGAGCATTCGATTAAAACTACCATTGAGCATACGTAAAAAACTCCAGATAAACATTCGCCAAAACCGCCAATGGGCAACCACTAGCAGCTTGAACCTGCAAGATAGCCTGTAGAAAAGGCTATTGTAAGATTGAAGCCACCTGTGTAACCGTCCAGATCCATCACTTCACCTGCAAAATACAAACCTTTGACAATCCTGGATTCCATGGTTGAAGGATTGATTTCATCAACCGAAACCCCTCCTGCAGTGACTATGGCTTCTCTGATGGGACGTGAACCGACAATGTTTAACTCAAGGCTTTTTAAAAGCTTTACAAGACCTCTTCTTTCTTCCCTGGTTATCTGATTGACAGGCTTCTCCGGAGCAATCCCCGAAAGCCTTACAATAACGGGAATCATCTTTTTGGGCAACAATTCATCAAGGGAATTCTTAAACTGTTTCCTTGAAAACCTCTCAAAATCCCTCTGAATCCTGGCATCAAGCACTTCTTCTGTCAGGGCAGGTTTTAGATCAATTACAAGCTTTATGTTTTTGTAATCATAGTCCAGTATGTGCCTGCTTCCGCTGAGAATTATCGGCCCTGATACTCCGAAATGAGTAAAGAGCATTTCCCCAAAATCTTCGTAAATTTTTTTTCCGTTGCCTGACAGCAATTTAATGCTGACGTTTTTAAGAGTAAGACCCTGCAACTCCCGGACCCACTCTTCTTCTGCAAGAAGCGGAACAAGAGAAGGCTTTATTTCCTTTATGGTGTGTCCCAGTTCCCGGGCAATCCTGTATCCGTCACCGGTAGAACCTGTTCCCGGGTAGGATGCACCGCCGGTTGCCAGGATGGCAGACTGGCATTCCAGTTCCCTCCCGTCTTTAAGGACAACCGATTTCACTTTTCCATCATATGCTTTTATTTGCTGAACAGGGGCATTGAGGAGTATTTTTGCTCCCTTTTCTTTTACAAATCCAAGAAGGGTTTCCACCACATCCTGAGCCCTGTCCGTTACCGGGAATACCCTGCCTCCCCTTTCGACTTTGGTTTTAAGCCCATATTGATTGAAAAAGTTTATCAGGTCTTCATTGGAAAAATTATAAAACGCTGAGTATAAAAAATTCCCGTTGCCGGGAATATTTCTTATTAGCCCTTCAATGTCGGTTATATTTGTTATATTGCATCTTCCTTTACCTGATATGAGCAGCTTTTTTCCCACTTTATCGTTTTTTTCAAGAAGCAGCACATCATGTCCGCGCTCGGCAGCTTTTCCGGCTGCCATCATACCTGCAGGACCTGCACCTATGACTATAACTTTTTTCTTCATAACCCAGCTCCGAATTAAGTA
>JAMNYG010000106.1 GCA_023622945.1 Bacillota bacterium
ATTTTACAATTATTTATGTAAATTGTCAATAATTTTACTAAAAATTCCGTTTTCTTAACAGAATAATACCTAATTCTTCCTTTTCTGCCTTCCTGTTACGTCCATATAGTAATTTTCACGCATTATCATTTCAGATATGGGCAAAAAACTGTAACCTTCCTTTTTAAGGTCTGCAATGATGGTTGGCAGAATTTTTGCGGTGTATGGGGTGTCATTGTGGAATAGTATTATTGAGCCCGGCTGAACCTTGCGCAGTACTCGGTTTCTGATCTCTTCCTGGCTTATGCCGGGCTTCCAGTCCAGGCTGTCCACATCCCACTGAATTGTATAAAGCCCCTGTTATAATCCCCGTAAGGGGGTCTGAACAGGTCGTTACTTTTCCCGGTAAGCCGTTTTAAGACTTCGTTGCACTTTGTTATCTCGGAGGAGATTCTGCTCCTGTCCAGCGCTCCCATCTTAAGGTGTGAATAGGAATGGTTGGCCACATCGTGTCCATCGGCGGCCATCATCTTTACGGCGTCAGGATTTTTCTCGGCCCACTGACCCACAAGGAAAAAAGTTGCCTTTACGTTTTCCTTCTTCAACGTTTCCAGTATATTTGGGATGTCTCCGGCCCCCCAGGCACAGTCAAACGTAATGGACACCACCTTGTCCGAGCGGTCCACGGAATAAATGGGTAAAAGCTTTTTTGCGCCAAACACGGCGGCAACATCCACATTTGAAAGACCTACCGCAAATACCAGGCACACCAGCACCGTTATTGCAGCCAGATATTTTAAATCGCTGAATCTGATAACAAATATTTTCATTTACAACACTCCGGATTATGGGATGCACATTTAATAAATATTTCCATAATCCGGATATTATGCCTGTTAACAAAACAGGAAATGCCGTCTTGGTTTTCAGCTTTCATACAGCTCGCTTTCAATGAACGACAAAAAAGGTGAAATGCTTCCTACATGGTATACGTATAAGTAATGGAGAGCCCTCGTGCAGGCCGTGTAAAGGAGGTTTCTCTCGTTTTCTTCCCTGTAGTTTTCTCCTCCTGCGTTGTAGATCATTACTGCGTCAAATTCCAGGCCCTTTGCAAGGTATGACGGAATAACCACTACTCCCCTGCTGAACTCGGTATCATCCTTTGTCACAAGATTGACCCTTGTTTTGCTCTTAAGCCTTTCATATGCCGAGAGGCTTTCCCTTGCAGTCCTGCAGATGATTGCTATCGATCTTGATCCTTTTCCTTTTAAGGTTTCTATATCTTTTGCAATTTGATCTATAAGTGCTTCCTGGTCAGGCATTTCAATAACCCGCGGCTTTTCCCCCTTCCTGTTGATGTGCTCGGCTTCCAGGGGGCACTTGAGTATCCTGCTTGCAAATTCCATGATCTGGGATGTGGACCTGTAGCTTTTGGTAAGCTTTATCAGCCCGAACCCTTGTGTTCCGAATATATCGGCTATGTTCTCATACCTGGCAACGTTCATATATGGGTTTATCGACTGGTTTAAATCTCCCAAAAGGGTAAGGTTGCAATGGGAGAATAGCTGCTTAAGTATCTCATATTGCAGGAGGCTGTAGTCCTGGGCTTCATCAAGTATAACGTGCTTTATGTTCGGAAGATACGGAATATCCCCCAAAAGCCCCTTGAAAAATGCTATTGCCACTGCATCTTCATAGGGCACGTGAATAAGGCCAAGATTTTCCACCGTCTGCCGGCAGATTTCTTCATATTCTTCCGGAAGATAAGAGCCGCCGGAGGAACCATTTGGGTCTTTTCGAGAAGCTTCCCCCGCTAATTGGGATAAAAGCCCGGGTTTTTCAAAAAGCCTGCTGTACAGCTCATATGCATTGGCTGTTGTCATCTCATTGATAAGGTCTCTTACAGGACGGAGTTCATCCTTCAGCATCATTATACTCCTGACCTTTATTTCTCCTCCGTCCACATATTCTCCGCTGTCGGCCAGCTTTTCCTGCAGCTCTTTAAGCCTATTCTCTTCATAAGGCCTCAGCAGGAACAAAATCCTGTTCTTAATCTTATCCAGCCTTCCTGCAATGGGCAGATAGGAATACTCCCTACGGAACAGGTCATATATATCATCTTTTGAAATAATGAGGTTATCCCTGTAATATACGTCCCTAAACTTTATTCCTTCGGTTTCCAGGTATTCAACGTAGTTTTCCAGGACTTTTTTGAATTCCCTGGAGTTCTTATATACAATGCCTCTTGCCCTTACCTCGTACCCGGGCTTTCCTTTTTCCGAGAGAAGATACTCCATCTGGTCGTTCATGTCCTCGATTATATAGCCTGGACCCAGGCACTCTTCAAGATATTCCCTGAAGGTGGTCCTGTGCATGTTTTCTTCCCCCAGCTCCGGGAGGACGTCGGAAATATAGTCGTTGAATATCTGGTTGGGGGAGAATACCACGATATTGCTTGCAGTAATGGACTCCCGGTGCCTGTAGAGCAGGTACGCCACCCTGTGGAGGGCAATGGAAGTCTTGCCGCTTCCTGCAGGTCCCTGCACCACAAGCAGCCTGTGGGTCTCATCCCTGATGACGCGGTTTTGCTCCCGCTGTATGCTGGTCACTATTGTGCGCATTTTTTCATCAACGCTTCTGCTCAGGATTTCCTGCAGTATTTCGTCATCTATCTTTACGCTGCTGTCAAACATGTACTCGATTTTGTCCCTGAAAATCCGGTACTGCCTTTTTAAGAGCAGCTCACCCCGTATTATCCCCTCAGGACAGGAATACTGGGCAGGACCTATTTCGGAATCGTAAAACATGCTGCACACCGGGGCCCTCCAGTCGTATATAAGGTAGTC
>JAMNYG010000025.1 GCA_023622945.1 Bacillota bacterium
CTTGAGAACAGAAATGAAAAACTCCTTTCCGGCGCTGATTTGTGATGCAAGCCGGAAAGGAGTAATTTTATTGTAATCCTGAAAAAACCATTTAATACAATCAGGAAATGAGTATTTTCAGTTATGCAGCGCTTTTTTCCCGGACAACCGCTTTTCCGGATACGAGTATCTTAATCCCGTAAAGCACTATAAAGAGCAAAACAATTGATAATGGTAGAATTATCCATGCAGACCTTATAAAGCCTGCAATAATATACCCGACAAAAGAAACGGCAGCTACGGTCAATGCGTAGGGCAGCTGAGTAGATACATGGTTTATGTGGTTACACATTGCACCAGCTGAGGACATGATGGTGGTGTCGGAAATGGGTGAGCAATGGTCTCCGCATACGGCACCTGCAAGGCATGCAGACACTGAAATGATCAACAGCTCAGGATCCATGTTGATATTAACTATTATGGGAAGCAGTATGCCGAATGTTCCCCAGGAGGTGCCGGTTGAAAATGACATGCCTACTGCCACTGCAAACACTATGGCAGGAAGAAGCATTATCAACCCTCTGGCGCTGCCTTCAAAGATTCCGCTTACAAATTCCCTTGCGCCGAGAAGTCCGGTCATCGAGCTAAGCGTCCAGGCAAAGGTAAGGATCAGAATGGGAGGAACCATAGCCTTGAAACCTTCGGGGAAGCATTCCATGCACTCTTTGAAGGTTAATACCCTGCGAACAAGATAGTATGACACAATAACTATGAGTGCCAGTGATGAGCCAAGGCTCAAGCCGAGGGGGGCATCGGTGTTTGCAAATGCATTTATGAAATTTTCTCCTTCGAGAATACCCCCTGTATACAACATGCCCAGGATACAGAGTACTATCAGGATAATGACGGGCAGAACCAGGTCAATAACCTTACCTTTTCCGGCAGCTACTTCTCCATCCCGACCTTCATATGGACGGTCAGGAGTGGTGTAAACGTCTCCGTGCAGAATGGCATTTTCTTCATGCCTTCTCATGGGTCCGTATTCAATTCCCAAATAGGTGATGAAAATGATCATGGCGATGGTCAGCAGTGAGTAGAGATTATAGGGTATTGCGCGGATAAAGAGTTCCAGACCTTCATAGCCTTCAATAACACCTGTAACTGCAGCAGCCCAGGATGAAATGGGAGCTATCATGCATATGGGTGCGGCAGTGGCATCGACTATATAGGACAATTTTGCGCGGGAAATTTTATGCTTGTCGGTGATCGGCCTCATTACGTTTCCGACAGTCAGGCAGTTAAAGTAGTCATCAACAAATATTAAGGCACCTAAGCCAAACGTAGCAAAAATAGCGCCTTTCCTGGAACGTATCTTTTCGCTCGCCCATCTTCCGTACGCTGCCGAACCGCCGGCCTTGTTCATCAGACTGACGATGGCTCCCAGCACAACCAGGAAAATTAAAATACCTACGTTCCAGCTGTCAGAAAGGGAAGAGATGAATCCTTCGGTAAACATTGTGTTAAAAGCCGTAAGAGGGTTAAAGTTTGAGTACAGCAGAGCACCACAGACTATGCCTACAAAGAGAGAGCTGTACACCTCCTTGGTGATAAGGGACAACGCGATTGCAATGATTGGTGGCAGAAGGGACCAAAAGGTAGAAAAGAATTTGCTCTGATACACTTCTTCAACCGCATCATCTGCAAAGGCATGCAAGGTAAAGATAATGAGGGTGACTGCAATAACGAGCAGCAGGGTAAATAACCTTTTTCCTTTCATCATAAACCTCCCGTACTTTAATAATTTAGAAGAATAAAGAGACAGATTAAATAAAAAATCACGAGGTTATAGAGACGCCTCATGATTAGTTCCTAAACATGATAGCTCTCCACATAAAGTGACAGTCTGTTACATATTCTGCAACAGCCCAGCAACGGTTTCCCCCTGGCAGAAAACCGAAACTTCGGCGATCATTCTTTTCACCTGCTCCATAGCCAAGATTAAGAACAGGCTACTTGTAAGGACCGCGCCTCTATCATATTTATTTACATAACATCTATTAAACTTCTTAGGTCTAGAATAGACTGTACAAAGAGGAATGTCAAGATGTATCTATTTTTCTATGGATTTTTGTCAAAACCATGTGTATAATGCTTTATGATAATGTATTAAGAGACTTGTAAAAGTTTGCTATTTAAGGAAAAGGGAGTAAAGGATATGGAAAAAGAAAAGCAAGAAAACATGCAGCCAGCCCTTTGGAATATCTTTCTGGTCTTCTGCAAGGTGGGAGCCCTGACTTTCGGCGGAGGATATGCAATGCTTCCGATTATAAACAGGGAAGCCGTTGAGCGCAAAAAATGGGTTACACAGGAAGAGGTCATGGACTACTACGCAGTTGGACAGTGTCTTCCCGGATTAATTGCAGTAAACACAGCTGTATTTGTAGGAGAAAAAGTAAGGGGCAAAAAAGGAGGCGTTGCAGCAGCTTTAGGAGTTACATTCCCTTCTCTTGTGATCATCATGATCATTGCTGCAGCACTTTCGCAGTTTATGCACCTTGAAATCCTGCAAAAAGCCTTTTACGGTATCAGGATTGCAGTAGCCGCCTTGATATTACAAACAATTGTTACCATGTGGAAAAA
>JAMNYG010000002.1 GCA_023622945.1 Bacillota bacterium
GGTAACGTAACTCCGGCATAAGCATTATAATATCCTTGAAGTTTTAACAACTCAGATAAAGCAAAATAAAGAGCTTTTCCAATACCCTTTCCGTGATATTCCGGGTCAACATAGACTGAAAAATCCACTGACCATTTGTATGCTTCCCGTTCTCTGAAACGAGACGCATAGGCATACCCTGTTATCCTGTTGTTGATTTCACACACAAGCCAGGGATAATTTTTCTGGATATCAGCCATTCTTTCTTTAAACTCCGTTAAAGTGGGAACTTTATACTCAAATGTAACGACAGTATCAGTAATAAAAGGTAAATAAATTTTCAGAATTGCATCGCTGTCTTCTTGTGTGACAAGCCTTATTTTCTTATGCTTCAGCATTCTGTAGCCCTCCGGGTACATTTACAGTTATTTCATTATCCGTATACATTTAAGTTATTATATCATTGTTGCTGAGATTTCTTTAACACTGATACATAGTTAACCATTTATTCTATACAGTATCCTTCCTGATTTATCTTTCAGGTTGACTTCAATTATTTCAAAATCAGCAAGTTTCAACTGGCCGGAATTGCTTTTTTCTTTACTGTATGGTGCTCCTATCACTGTGTTTTCATCTGCCTTCCACCAGTTCAAATACTCATATCCTGTATTGACATCAATTCTTTCCACGAGATTTTCGTCAATCGATTCCGGCCGGCAGTCTTCAGGTATAAAGTCTATCCTCTTGCTGTTTTCTGTGTCCCAGATAATACCTGAACCATTTTTTCGATGGAAACATACCAGGGCAGCGGGCCAGAACTCTGCATATTTCTGTACCATTTTTTAAACCCCTCAGGTCAATAACAGAATATATTCCCCTGGATTTGTCAGTAATATCACAGGCAATTATATGTTCATAGTTATAAAGGATTATTTTTTCTCCGTTGCAATATTTAATTTGCCATGGGCCTACCCCAGGTTCCATTTCTTTCATAGCAGCGATACTGTCAAGAAGTTTGTTTTCCATACCGCTCATTTCTATTCCTTCTTTCCATACAGCAAGGAAATTATTCCTTACGTTTAACTCATTAAACCTATATTCAGTCTAACCCGTTGAACCTGTATTGTAAATATGTGGCATTAAAAATGAAGAATGCCTTCATATGAGGTGATCTGATGTGATCTATAGGAAAAATCAACTGCTCATAAGCTGATAAAAAAAGCATCTGTCCATTGGCATGGACAAATGCTTTTTTACATCTTACGGCACTATACTGATATTGTTATGCTAATCATATTATTTCACCTGTATATGATTTAACAAATGCATATCATTTGACAAAGCACGATTTCCTCTGCCTGATGATTTAACCCGCCAATCATGCCTGCTGATTCCAACTGCCTGCTCGCCTTATACAGTAACTGCCTGCTTGTTTTATACAGGTTAATTAAGGCCTTACATTTCCCCTTCTTGCAGATGAAACAGGCGACAGACCGAAAACTGTTTCTGCGTTTTTGTGTGATACCAGCTGCAGCACGTCATAAGGCAGGCGCAACTGGTTAATGAATCTGGCGTGGCACAGGAACCCCTGAACCAGGTATTCATCTATTTTATCAGGGGCTACTCCGGAATCGGTGCCAAACAGTATTCTGTCTCTGTATTTCATAAAGAATTCCCAAAGGATTCTTCTGTCTTCTTCATAAAGAGTGTCGGCCCACCTCAAATAAAAACCGCAGCTTGTGTCGATATAAAGGTTCTGATACCGGTCAAGCAGGGTTGAAAGCCTTTCCAACCCGATGTGCAGCTGGTGGGCGCCTATTACTTTAAGCTTTGGGTACATTTCGAGAATTTTGAGGAAAATGGCAAGGAGGTCTTCATTGGTGAATGTGACGCCTTTCTTATGGCCTTCGGACCAGTAAGCATTTTCTCCGCCGCCGTGGTAAGGCGAATAGCTGACCCTCTGGGTTACATGCCACAACACCGGAACACCGGAGCTTTCCGCCAGCCTGAAAATCTCTGCCCATTCATCCTTAAACCAGCATTCAGGATCTCCTTCGCCTTTCATGATGGGAGCATTGTGGAGCTTAAGCCCCACTGCCCTATTATCCAAAGCTTTTTTAAACACTTCGATATCCGGCTTATCAAACGGGATATGTACAAGCCATGCAAACCTGTCATCCACTTCGGCAGCAGATTTGAGTACCTCAAAAGAAGAGAAATCGTCTGAAATGAACAGGGATTTTCCAAGCCTGAATGCATCCAGCCGGGAGAACCACTGATCGATCATTCTTAAAACTTCATTTACTGTTTTTACTGAGCCCATGTGGTTATGGCAATCCACCCAGTATTCTTCACTGGGCTGAAAATGAAAACCCCATCCCCTGGAAAATCCGTTGTCCACAGTTTCTCTTTCCTTTACAAAGGGGGAATGAGGGTATAACTGGTCATAGACATAATTATTAACCGAGCCCATATTATCTTCCTCCATATCAGAATTGATAAAATAGCAGAACTGCAAATAGTCCATATGTAAATTATATAACAAAATTATCCACATGGAATCCTTCCAAAATTAATTTTTATGGTAATCCTGAAATTTTGAAGTGAAGCAAATTGATTAAACTGAAAAAGTATAGTAATATATAATTAACATTGTAAAAACGTTTTCACAGCATTGCTTTTAAATAAACAGATGCCAAGAAAGAGCTGTTGGAATTATAAATAAATATTATAATATGCTGATGACATGGTGTACCGGTCATACTGTGTTCTGACATTGCAAGCTAAGTCAACCTGTTGTGCTGACCTGCAGAAAGTGATATGCCATTGTTATTCTGCGTATGGTTTTTACTCCATTTTAGTCCAGTTAGTCCGGCAAAACACTATTCCAGCATAACACATTGAGTCAGGGGTTATTATGAACGTTACCATAAAAGATGTAGCCAAAAAGGCAGGAGTATCGATTGCTACCGTTTCCAGGGTTTTAAATAAAAAAGACAGGGTAAAGGAAGAAACTCGCAGGAAAGTGGAGGAAGCCATTGAAAAGCTTCAGTACAGACCTGATCCCATTGCCCGGACCATGACAGGCAAAGAGAGCAAATCCATAGGTTTGCTGGTTCCCACTCTGTCCAATGAATACTGGGCTGTTCTTTCGGAATCCATTCAGGATGAGCTGTGGAAAAGAGGATATTCCATGATGCTTTGTGCTACAGGAGACGGAGATATAGAGAAGGGAAATGCTTATTTAAAAGCATTTGTAGATCGCAAGATGGACGGTATTATCGTAGGATGCCTGTGTGACAAGCCTCTGCATGAGCTGGAAACATCCATCATGGAAGTTTATAAAAACGGAATATCGGTTATTGCTTTTGATTCGTCGTTGCCGGGCATAAGCAGCGTATCCGGAGACCATATCAAGGGCGCCATGGATGCCGTGCAGCATTTGATTAATCTCGGCCACAGGGAAATTGCCTACATAGATGGCAGCGAATCATTCCAATCGGTATTTGGACAAAGAGAACTTGGATATCGCTATGCTCTGAACAGAGCCGGGATCTCTGTAGACGAAAAGCTAATAAGGCGGGTAAAATACGGAGTGCAGAACGGTTATGAAGCTGCAAAGGACTTAATCCAAAGCGGGGCAAAATTCACTGCTCTTTTCTGCTGGAATGACCTTCTGGCATTTGGTGCCATAAAGGGTTTGCGGGAAATGGGATTACGCGTGCCTGAGGACATTGCCGTTGTGGGATATGATGATATCAACGCAGCCAGCCTTTTTAGTCCCCCGTTAACAACCGTAAGGCAACCAATAAATGAGATAAGCGTTTCACTTGTGGAGCTCATGATGGAAACATTGGAAAACAAGGATTCAAACTATGCACCCCGGGATATTAAGCACTATATGAAGCTGGTGGTAAGGGCAAGCTGCGGATATGCACTTTCCGCACTAAGAACCTGATTTAGCATCTTTTCGCGATTATAGGACATTTTCAGTTAAAAATGTAAACGTTTTTACAAATTGATATTACTATTTCGGAGGTGTTGTAATGATTAAAGTAGGGATAATCGGTTGCGGATCCATTACAAAATTAAGGCATGCACCCGAGTACAGCCAGAACAGCGAGGCAGAAATAGCAGGTTTTTTTGACCCGAGGACCGACCGCGCCCGGGAAATGGCTGACAGGTTTGGAGGTAAGGTATACAGCAGCGTTGAAGAAATGCTGGAGGATTACACCATTGATGCCGTAAGCGTATGTGCGGCAAATGCTTATCACGCGCCTATCACCATTCAGGCACTTAAAGCCGGGAAACACGTGCTTTGTGAAAAACCTATGGCAATGTCCGTTGATGAATGCAGGGAGATGATAAAGGCGGCAGATGCTTCCGGCAAAGTATTAATGATAGGACATAACCAACGCTTTGTCCCTGCACACATAAAAGCAAGGGAAATCATACAATCCGGAGAGATAGGGAACGTAATAAGCTTCAGAACCACCTTTGGCCACGGAGGGCCTGAGATGTGGAGCGCTGACAAAAGCAGCAATACATGGTTTTTTAAAAAAGACATCGCAAACCTTGGGGTAATAGCTGATTTGGGCGTACATAAAATTGATCTCATTCGCTGGCTTACGGGGGAAGAAATAACAGAAGTCTCTGCCTTTATGTGTACATTGGATAAAAAGGATCAGACGGGTAAGGCTATTGATGTTGATGACAATGCCATATGTTTACTGAGACTTAAGAGCGGCGCTATTGGCACCATGACTGCAAGCTGGACAAATTATGGGGAAGAGGACAACAGTACGGTTGTGTATTGTACCAAGGGAGTTGTAAAAATATGCAGCGACAAGGAATATCCCGTAATTGTGGAGAAAATAAACGGCGATAAAGTATCCTATAAAGTGGGAAATATACAGACAAATGACAACCAGACCAAATCAGGGGTCATAGATGCCTTTATAGACAGCGTTATTTCAGGGAAGGAGCCTGCGGTATCCGGAGAAGACGGGCTTAAGGCCATGCAGGTTGTCTTTGCCTGCGTGGAATCGGCCGAAAAAGGGGAAACGGTAAGAATAATATAGGAACTGAAAAAATTATCGAATATGCTTATCTTTTTGTTGATAGATAAAGCGGGAAATTATAAAAATTCTATGGTTTAAACCACATACACGATTTTGTTCCCGGGGAAGTACCTGTTTAGCTCAGTTCTTAAGAAATCCTCTCCTTTTTCTCTTTCGGTCTGCTTGTATGTGTACTTCCCCAGGCCTCTTCCTGTCATCTTTTCCTTATCATACAGGTCTATGGCGTTGGGAAAGGCTTCAGCATTGATCATCCGGTGCACATAGCTGTATGTCATGAAAATTATTTCGAAGAAAACATCAGATTTCACCTTTTCAGATAGTGTATCGTACAGAATTTCAAACAGTTCCTTGTACAAAACTTCCCAATTGTCCACCAGAACTACCGGCGCTACAAGCAATCCGATTTTATAGCCTGCTTCCTTTAGTTTATTGACTGCTTTTAACCTGTTTGCCAGGGAAGAGGTTCCAAATTCAACTTTCCTGATGATTTCCTGAGGATTAACGCTCATCCTTATGATGGTTCGCCCTCTGTGCGGAATGTTCAATAATGGGTCAACCATGTCGAACTTTGTTGGGAATGTGATATAGCCCTTATCATTCTTACCGAAATTTTCTATGGTCCATTCCAGGTTTCCGGTTATGGTGTTTTCAAGCACAAGGTCACTGTTGCTTCCTATTTCAAAGGTTAAATCCCTTTCTGCCTCACTGGCTGTTTTCATGATTTTATAAAGCATTTGCTCCCTGTTTACAAAAAGCCTTAAATATGAGCACTTATTGTAGTTGCACACCAGATAGCAATACAGGCACATTGCACTGCAGCCTGATGATGTGTATGGCACCAGGAAATCAGAGATTTTATTGTTGGGTACAAATTTGTGTGTTTTCCTTACTCCTATTACGAGGTTTTGCTTCATCCTGGCAAATTCACAGTTGGGGTTTTGCCTTAACTCAGGGATATTGTTATGGTTCTCTATTTTTATCCACCGGGCGTTTTTGAACTTCTCTAAAAGCATTTTTCCCAGGGGATAATCCAGGGCAGCTACTTCGTAATAGACTTTATCCGGATTCAAACCTTTTACCTACCTCCTCATGATAAATAGGATATCAAAATCTTTTGCAATTATTCTTTATGAGGCGAGGTTGATACTGGAATGCAGCTTTCACACGGTACTTTTGTCTGGCATTTTCCGCAGCCATACCTTGGTTTGAACTTTTCGGCTGTCACGTTAAGATATTGAGAACATAAGTCATGGTCCTTTCCTTTTGATACGGATATGGCGTTGGCAGGGCATCTTTTTACGCATGCGCCGCACATGGAGCAATATTCGTATATGCCGGAATACTCTCTTTTATCAGGAGGCAGGTACAGCTCTGTGACTAAGCTTCCCAGCCTTCCTGCCATTCCTTTCTTGGTGATAAGACCTTTCGACAAACCAAAAGTGCCAAGCCCGCATACGTATGCCACATGTCTTTCGGACCAGTTGCTGGTATACGTTGGCCGTGCATCGGTATTTTCATCAGGGTCTGAGGAAGCCTTGCTAAATCCTGCCTTTGACCAGAAATTATGGTCAAGTGAGGGAACAACAGAACCATATCCGGAGCTTATGAGCACGGAATTTAAGTGCAGGCATAACCTGTTCAGAAAAGCCTGACCCTCAATTCTCCCGTGAAGCCACAGGGAAGAAGGCCACGTCCTGTTTTCTCTGTTGCTTTTTCTGACAGTCTCAGTGAAAGGCAAAAAGAAAGATATCACGGTCTTGGCCTGAGGTAACCACTCTTTGGGAAGCCTGAAATGTTCTCCTACAGCAGAGGGAGATTTTAACTTTTCAAAATACTCATCATCCGCATTTCCGAAAGCAAAGACAGGCGGATCGAATATTCTCATTCCGACAATATCCTCAGAGATGGCGTTCTCTTTGGTTATGTAATTATATTCTGAGTTTTCTGTAAAATCAGTGGCTATGTTTATGATATCCTGTTTGTTCATACTGACCTCCAAAGAAAAACTTTGTTATTCTTTTAAATGTTTAGCATCAGCTATATTATCATACCAGCTCCAACTATATTATCATATGATATTCGGATTTTCGATAAATCAGCAAAAATATTGGATATTATAATAATGTTTTGTTTTACAATATAAAATATCGGATATATATTTGTATGGGAGGCGATAATATGAGAGCACATGTTGATAAGGATATATGCATAGGATGCGGACTTTGCCCGGATATATGCCCGGAAGTATTCAGTATGGACGATGACGGAAAGGCTATAGCCTCTGCAGAGGAGATACCTGAAGACGTCATTGATTCAGCAAAGGAAGCAGAAGAAAGCTGTCCTGTGGAAGCAATAAAAATAGAAGAGTAAGGACAAAAACAAAAAGGGCTGTGCTGATAAGTCATCAGACAGCTCTTTTTTGCTTTGATACTGATATGAAAACAGACGAAATACTCTTATTGGGTATTGATATGCAAAATTGATATTCAGACTCCCGGGATGCTTTAAGATTTGCCTTTGCTGCCTTTTTTCGTATCATACATTGATTTTGCCGGCTTCTTGTTTTGGTCTATCTGGTCGTTATAAAAAGCCGGATCGCCTATAGTTTCCTTTACGATGCTCTTATTCCTTTTTTTCTCCTTCATTAGAATATCCTCCTGATCTGAGTAAGCATTACTGCTTTATTATTTTGTCATGATGTTTGAATATTTAATCCATATTCTATATAATCTAATAAAAACCGAAAGTAATAAGTACCGGAGGGATATGTAATGAAGATCGTTTGGCTGGGGCATGCTGCGTTTATCATTTATTGCGGAGAAAAAAAGATTCTGATCGATCCGTACATAAGCGGAAGCTTTCCAAAAGACTATGAACAGGAGATTCAAAGTCCCGACTATATTTTGGTTACCCACGGTCACGGAGACCATTTGGGGGATACTTTAAGATTATATGACAGAAGCCGCACCAAGGTTGTTTCCAATGTTGAAATTTGCAATTGGCTCAGGACAAAAGACGTTACAAACTGTGCAGGTCTTAATATCGGCGGAAGTTTTACGGAAAATGACATTCAGTTTTCGATGGTTCAGGCAATCCACAGCAGCAGTATTACAGAGGGAGATAAGTCCATTTACGGAGGGCTTGCTGCGGGGTTTATAATAAGATACAACGGAAGGTCTGTATATCATTTCGGTGACACGGATATTTTCAGCGATATGGGCCTGATACAGCAGTTATATTCACCCGACATAGGTCTTATACCTGTCGGAGGAACGTATACCATGTCTCCCAGGACTGCAGCCATAGCCTGCAACAGGTTCTTCAATTTCAGAATGATTATACCCATGCATTATTCAACTTTCCCTGCAATTGATGTTGACATAAATGATTTTGCAAATTCGGTGAATAAGAAAGACACCGTATGCTGCCTTAAGCCGGGTGAGTATGTGGAAATTTAACGCAAGTGCGATATGTATTAAGTGCAATATATAATGAAAGCGCGGTATACATTCAGAAAGGACATCGTTTTGAATTCCAGTGAAAGAGGATTGACAGAAGCTTTATGATAAGGATCTCAAACATTAAACTGAGAATAACTGAAGCAAAGGATGACGCCATGGAAAGGAAGGCTTTGCGCAAAGCCGTACTTTCCAGGCTGAAAATACCCGAGAACAGGCTGAAGGGTTTTGAGATATTCAAAAAGTCAATTGATGCCAGAAAGAAAGACGGGATATTTTTTGTTTATACGCTGGATGTGGATGTGCATAATGAGGAAGAGATACTCAGAAAGCATGGCTCAAAGGATGTAATTCCCGCTCCCGATTTATCATATAAACATGTGGAATCAGGCAATGAAAAACTTACCGAAAGGCCTGTAATAATCGGGATGGGACCTGCAGGCCTTTTTGCCGGACTTTTGCTTTCCAGAAGAGGATATAAGCCCATTATCCTTGAAAGAGGAGAGGATGTGGATACCAGGACTACCAGGGTCAAAGCCTTTTGGGAAAAGGGACTGCTTGACTGTGAAAGCAATGTGCAGTTCGGTGAAGGGGGAGCAGGAACTTTTTCTGACGGAAAGCTTACCACGTTGATAAATGATAAAAGGTGCCGCACCGTACTGGAGGAATTCATAAAAGCAGGCGCACCCAGGGAAATACTGTATAAAAACAAGCCCCATATAGGGACCGACATCCTGAAGACAGTGGTAAAAAACATCCGGCAGGAGATTATTGCAAACGGCGGGGAAGTGAGATTCAGATCAAAAGTGACCGATCTGGTGATAAAGGACGGAAGCCTGGAAGCGGTCGTTATAAACGGCAATGAAAGGCTGAACTGTAAAGTGGCCCTGCTGGCCATAGGACACAGCGCCAGGGACACGTTTGAAATGCTGAATTCAAGGGGAGTTCAAATGACCCGGAAGCCTTTTTCCATAGGCGTCAGGATCGAGCATCCGCAGGATTTCATTGATAAGGCACAATATGGTGAAGCATCCGGGTATCCATGGCTGGGAGCGGCCGATTACAAGCTTTCATACCATTCGGAAAACGGAAGGTCGGCGTATACATTCTGCATGTGTCCGGGCGGATATGTGGTGGCTGCGGCCTCGGAAAAACATTGCCTTGTTACAAACGGAATGAGTGAGTATAAACGGGACGGAGAAAACGCCAATTCCGCAATACTGGTGGGTGTTACTCCTGATGATTTCCCCGGTGAACATCCGCTCGCAGGTGTAGAATTTCAGAGAAAATGGGAGCGACTGGCTTTTAAGATGGCAGGAGGGAATTATTTCGCCCCCGTGCAGCTTACCGGCGATTTTCTTGAGGACCGTCCCAGCAGCTGCTTTGGAAGCGTCCGGCCTACCTACAAACCGGGTACCACGTTTGTTCCCCTTAAAAACTGCCTGCCGGATTATGTGATAAGGACCCTGAAGGAAGCCATTTTGTATTTTGACAACAAAATAAAAGGATTTGCCATGCCCGACAGTATTCTGACGGGGGTGGAGACCAGGAGCTCTTCACCTGTCAGAATAAACAGGGATGAGAGTTTTCAGTCAAACATCAGGGGATTATATCCTGTAGGTGAAGGAGCAGGCTATGCAGGTGGAATAATGTCATCCGCTGTTGACGGATTCAAAGCTGCCGAAAAGATCATAGAAAAATACGCACCGTTGTAATAACGAATGGGCACAGTTGCCTTTCCAGACAAGTCCTCATTTCCTGTCAAAACGTTGTATAATATATACTCGCGAATATTAATATGTACTTTCGAATACTGTAATAAGAACTGAACTGGCAGGGTGATGACGGATGCTGTATATACAAGGAGACACAGCAATGCATATGAATGATAAAAAGAACCGGATCACTGATCTTCCTGCAGTTTTCATTCTGCCCCTGATTTTTCTTGTTATTGTAAGCTATACGGGAAACGGGGACATTTCAGAGACTTTGAAATGGATTGGAGGAAGAAGGAGAGAGTTTTTTCTGTCATATCTTTTATCCTTTTCAATTGTCAACATGTTTTATATATTCAACAAAAAAATGTATGCTTCCTTCTTTTTTCTCCTGACATTTATGTTCTCCCTTGCGTCATTTATAAACAGGATAAAGTGTGATTACCGGGGAGAACCCCTGATGCCTTCTGACCTTGGATTGGGAAGGGAAGCACTGAACATGGCACAGGCGTATTTTCATCCCAATGTCCTGGCACTGTGTATGGGTGTTGTGCTGACAGCATGCGGTATTGCAGCAAGCATAGCTTTTTTGCCCGGGGAAAAGATGTTCAGGTTCTCCAGGATATTTATCCCATTAGCCTCGTTTTTTCTGCTTTTCAACATCACATACAACAGACCCATCAGGTTTATGGATGCCTTTAAAATACAGGAGATCACCTGGGATCAGAGGGAAAACTACCACGTGAACGGATTCCTTCTGGGTTTTGCCACCAACATAAAATGGCTGGATGTCAAAAAGCCAGAAGGATACGGCGAGCAGAAGATTTATGAAATTAAAAGGGCAATCATGCATTCCTCTGCCGCATCACACCAAAGGTCCGATATAATTCCTGACATCATTGTCATACAAAGTGAAGCTTTCTGGGATGTAACCAGATTGCCCAACGTTCGGTTTTCAGAAGATCCCCTGCCGTTTTTTCATTCCCTTCAGAAAAAGTACACCTCAGGAAACCTGTTGGTGCCGGTGGTGGGGGGCGCTACCGCCAATACGGAGTTTCAGGTGCTGACCGGCATGACTGATCGGTTCCTGCCTCCCGGAGCCATAGTGTATAACCATTATATTAGAAATCCCATGGACACCATTGTGAGCGCATTGAAACGGAACGGTTACAAGGCAATAGCCATACACAGCTACTGGAACTGGTTCTACAAAAGAGACCAGGTGTACAGGAATTTCGGATTTGACAGGTTTGTAAGCGCCGAGTATTTCAGCAATCCGAGCAGGAAAGGGTCGTATATTGCAGATCAGGAAGTTACCAATAAAATAATAGATGCCTTAAGGTCCGATGAGTCTCCCAAGTTTCTGTTTGCCGTGACAATGCAGAACCACGGGCCTTATCCTGTTACCGGCGACTACAAGGCCAACATAAAGGTAAAAGGGGAAATAGGTGAAGAAACAAGGGAGATGATAGAGAGGTATGCTGATAACCTGTATGATGCGGATAACGCTTTAAGGTCACTGATTTCAGAAATCGAAAGGGAAAACAGACCTGCTGTTGTGATTTTCTATGGGGACCATCTTCCGTACCTTGGAGCGGATAATCTTGCATATAAAGAGGCAGGCTACCTGTCAGGGCTAAATGATGCTGAGGATTATCTTAAAATGCACTACGCCCCTTTTGTCATATGGGATAACATAGGGCTTAAAAAGGAAACATTGGATATCGGGGCCAACTTCCTGCTTCCCTATGTGCTTGACAGGCTGGATCTTAAGGGAAACATCATCACTGACTGCATTAACCAGCTGCGCCTTAAAGGCATCAGGGCAATACCAAAAAGCACATATGACGATGAATTCGGTTTGGACGAAAGCAGCCTTGAGGATTTAAAGCATCTGCAGTACGATATGATGTTTGGAAACGGCTATGTTTATGATGGAGATGTTCCCAAAGCGTCCGAGAGTTATTTTCTGGGGCTTGAGGAAATGGTCATTGAATGGGCAGAAATAACAAAATCGGAAGATGGTAACGTCCTTTGCGTGAAAGGAAAGAACTTCACACAGTACTGCAGAATAAACGTAAACGGTGAGAACGTGGAGACCAACTTCATCGATGAAGAAACCCTAGCAGGCCACCTCCCCGATAAATTTGGCTCAGGGGATGCTCTTAGTGTTCATGTCAATGTAACAGATACCATGAACCGTGTCATAGGTGTATCAAATACAATTCAAATAGATACCCGGAACACTGCACAATAGAAGGCACTGCAAGTTATACAGCAAAATATGCCATTGTTGAACAGCCGGAGTATTATTGTTAAAATGTTACTGTTAACAGCATTTCCAAAAATATTGCTGTGTTAATACCAGTGCCAAAAATCACGGTTGATACCAATCTGAAAATAAGGAAGGGACTGATACAATGGAATTTACGGATGTAATTTCAAAAAGAAGAGCCAT
>JAMNYG010000014.1 GCA_023622945.1 Bacillota bacterium
ACCATACTTGAAACCGCCAAAGTTGTAACAGTGCATGAAGACCTTACTATAAGCATAAATAATATCCTTGAAAGCTTGTCTCATGATATCCTGAAGGAAGTCGAAATGGTATCCCTGTCTACAACTTTAGCCACCAATGCATGCGTGGAAGGCAAAGGAGGCAGGACCGTACTTATTTTCATAGGTTGCGACAGCAACACCGTATACAGGCATGGCCATGAATACGGGCTTCCTTTAAACAACGACATGATTTTCCTTTCGGGAGGACATGACATTAACGGAGAGGTTATATCCGTACCGGACTGGAACCTGCTTGAAACAGAAGTACTCAGGTACAACAGCAGGGCCGATTCCTACGGAATAGTACAGATGTGGGGAATGAGAAACCCCGAATTTGAAAAGGAAGCCAAAAGGCGGATAATGAATCTTACGGGAAAGCCCGTGGTGTGTGCCCATGAGCTTACAGGGGAACTGAATTTCATGCGCAGGGCCGCCTCCACCCTTCTTAATGCGCAGCTTATTCCACTGATAAACAGCTTCATAGACGCGGTGAAATCAAGCCTGGCCAGGAAGTCAATAGATGCTCCCCTGGTAATTGTCCGGGGTGACGGAAGTCTTATGTCGGAAGAATTCGCAAGGGAAAAACCTGTGGAAACATTGTTGTCCGGCCCGGCAGCCAGTGTTGTGGGAGGAGTAAAACTCAGCGGCAAAAAAGACTGCATTATAGTTGACATAGGCGGAACGACCAGCGATTTTGCCCTGGTGAAGGACTCTCAAATAAGACTGGCCGAAGAGGGTGCAACAGTAGGAGGCTGGAAAACAGGCACCAAATCAATATTGATTGAGACCGAAGGCCTTGGAGGAGACAGCCTTATAAGTATTGACAGCAACGGAAAGCTTCAGGTAGGACCCGTAAGGGTGGCACCGCTCTCATGGCTTGCCAGCCGCTGGCCTAAGGTTCTTGATTCAATCCGTGACTTATATTACAGCAACGTAAAGCATTCAAGATCCCTGTGCGAATTTTATTATCTCCTGAAAAACGTCGCTAAAGACGGCTATTTCAGCTCAGAGGAAAGAAAAATCATATCAGCCCTTGCCGATGGACCCTTAAGCATCAAAGAACTTGCCGTGGCAGCAGGTACTTCTGTTTATGAAATCAATACAGGCAGGCTTGAAAAGCAGGGCATCATCATGAAAAGCAGCCTGACTCCCACTGACCTGATGCATGTAAGCGGTGACTTTACAGGTTGGAATATGGAAGCGGCTCAACTTGGGGCTGAAATCATGGCGCGCCGTTTGAATACTACCGCGGATAACCTGGTCAAATTGGTGTTCAGATATATAAAGGAAAAACTTTTCGTAAAAATAGTAAGTATGCTTATAAGCCGGGAATATCCTGATGTTTTGTCCGGCACCGTCTCAAAACAGGCAGAAGAACTGATAAAAACCGGATACAATATTTCAGAGGAAAGCAAAGGTTACATTACATGCAAATTTGCCACCGACTTAAGCCTGGTAGGCATAGGAGCACCTGTTCATGTTTTTCTTCCCGATATCGCAAAGGCATTGAATACACAATGCATAATACCGGTCAACGCTCCTGTGGCCAATGCAGTAGGAGCTGCAACAGGCAATGTATCGGTACAGGAAATTGTATATATCAGACCGAGATATGAAGTTTGGGGAATCTCCGGATATGACTGCCATTCCTCCGAGATGAAGTGCAATTTTGATGACTACGACAAAGCCCTTGAATGGGCAAAAAACGAAGCAGACAGGCTGGCAAGGAAAAATGCCCGGGAAAGGGGAGCTACCGGTGTAAACGTCATACTTGACATATCCGAAAACTCAGCTACGCTCTCCGGATATGAAGAACAGAACCGACTGTTGCTGGAAACCATGGTAACAGCCAGGGCAATAGGAAAACTTAAATGGCTTTAGAATAAGAACACCAATATAAAAAGGCAGACCATACTGTCTGCCTTTTTGCCTGCGTAAATCTCAAACGGTTTCCGGTTCTTAACCGGAACTTAATGACCCCGTTCCTGATCCGGACGGGTATTCCTGAACGGAAGGAGTATTCTGAAGCAGGAACCTTTTCCAACTTCACTTTCAATTTCTATTTTGCCTCCATGTTCCTGTATTATGTTAAGACTTATGCTAAGACCAAGCCCTGTTCCGTGTTCCTTTGTGGTATAAAATGGCGTCCACAGCATTTCCTTTTGCTCTTCATCCATCCCCTTGCCGTTATCTGCAATCTCAATGTACATGCCTTTGTCATCCCACATGCCCGTAGATATCCGGATCTCCGGTTTATCGATCCCTTCCAGTGCTTCTATGGCATTCTTGCAGATGTTAAGCACAACCTGCCTGATTTGAGATTCGTCACACACGATAAGTTTTTCCTCAGGTTCCAGGGAGAGTTTTACCGAAATCCCGTCAAGAAGCGAAGAAAATTTAAGCAATTCTATAACCGACCCGACGATTTCATTGAGGGACGCTGCTTTTAAAGCCGGAGAATGGGGCTTTGAAAGAGACAGGAAATCCATTACTATCCTGTTGATTTCGTCAGCAGCCATTCCTATCCTTTGAGCATACTTTCTTTGAGCATACTTTCTTACGTGTTCATCCCGGATCATGGTGCTGAGAACCTGGCAGCTTCCTTTGATTGTTGCCAGATAGTTTTTGGTCTCATGCACTATGGCCGCTCCCATCTGTTCCAGGAGTGAAAGTTTTTCCTGCTGTTGCATTCTTTGCTGTTCTCTTTCTATTTCCGAAATATCATATGCCATGTAAATCTTGCCGATGTTTTCTCCGTCAAGGCTGCGAATATTCGAGGAATTGATAAGCAACTTTTTCCTTGTGCCATCGGTTGTTTTCACGGAAATAAAATAGCTGTCCTCATTATCGCCGGATATGGGTTTTTGAATTTGCGGAAAA
>JAMNYG010000205.1 GCA_023622945.1 Bacillota bacterium
ATACTATATACGGATGAGGCTCAGAAAGAGGTCCTGGTAAGGGTGCCCGATCTTACCAACAAGACGGTGGATGAGGCAATGGCAACCTTGAAGAGCGTCGGACTGAATCTTAAAGTTATAGGCTTTGGAAATGCCCTTAAGCAGGACCATGAACCGGGCAGTCTTGTACCGAAAGGTGAAGTGATAGAGGTTGAGTTCAGGTATCTTGACGTAATGGAACTGGAGTAAAACCGGATAAACCGGGGTAAAACCGAATGTATACAAAGAAGGACAGATGTCGCATATATCAGAAGCCTATGCAGCGTATATGGGCAGCCTGCCGCACTCTATGAATAAATGATTGGCAAATAAATATTCAAAAAATCAAATATACGTAAAGCTGGAGGATGAGCATGAAACTGCAGGAATTAATAAAGGGACTTGATGTAAGTGAAATCAAAGGGAGTTTGGATACTGACATTCTCAATATCGCATACGACTCCAGAAAGGCATCGGAAAGTTCGCTGTTTGTGTGCATAGAAGGAACCGTGACTGACGGCCATCGCTATATAGACGATGCGATAAAAAAAGGCGCACGGGCATTGATGGTGCAAAAACCCGTAGAAGTTTCTGGAAATATCACAGTGGTAAGAGTTCCCGATACGCGCTATGGGCTTGCACATGTGTCGGATGTATTTTTCGGTCACCCTTCGGGCAAGCTCAACCTTATCGGAGTTACGGGAACAAAAGGGAAAACCACCACTACGTATATGATAAAGGCCATACTGGAAGAAGACAACCAAAAGGTTGGCCTTATCGGTACTATAGCGAACATCATAGGTAATGAAGTACTGCATGCCGAAAGAACCACTCCCGAGTCCTTTGACCTGCAGTCGCTGTTTTCGGAAATGGTTTATAAAGGCGTAGAGAGTGCGGTTATGGAGGTTTCCTCACATGCCCTGGAACTCCACAGGGTAAGCTGCTGTGATTATGATATAGGTATATTCAACAACCTTTCCAGGGATCATCTGGATTTCCACAAGACTTTTGAAAACTATCTGAATGCCAAGATAAAGCTTTTTGAAATGTGCAAAAAAGGCCTGGTTAACATTGACAAAGGAAGCAGACATAAAGGCATATGATATAGTTACCCATCCTGACAGCGTTGAATTCTCGGTAAAAAGCCCATGGGTATCCGGAAGGATAATAGTCAACATCCCGGGCAGGTTCACTGTATACAATGCATTAGGGGCAATAGGCGCCTGCGGGCTCATGGGTGTCAGCACGGAGAAAATAGCGTCGGGCCTTTCAAGGGTAAGCGTTCCCGGAAGGGCTGAAATTGTTGAGACAGGCAGGGATTTTACCGTCATGATAGATTATGCCCATTCACCGGACAGCCTTGAAAACATACTGACCACTGTAAAGGGATACGCGCCGTCCAGGGTGGTATGCCTCTTCGGATGCGGAGGAGACCGGGACAGGACAAAAAGGCCTATAATGGGAGAGATAGCAGGAAGGCTGGCCGATTTTGTAATCCTCACCTCGGATAATCCCAGGAGCGAAGATCCTGCTTCCATAATAGATGAAATAGAAACAGGAATAAGAAAAACAGGTGCGGAATATGTAAAAATTACAGACCGCAGAAAAGCCATAGAATATGCTTTAAGAAACGCAAAACCCAGGGACATAATCCTTCTTGCCGGAAAGGGACATGAAACTTACCAGCAGTTTAAGGATAAAATAATACATTTTGATGAAAGAGAAGTGGTAAAGGAAATACTCGGGCAAATTGACGGATGCGTCTGAAATAAAGGCGTTTACCGGCAGGAGGTATCCATGTCCCCGCCGTTTGCCAGTTAAATGGGGGTGTAATATGCAAGCTTTAAGATGTGATGAAATACTTAAAGCGGTTAACGGGAAATTGATCTCCGGAAGTACCAAAGCGGTTTTCAGAAACATATCCACCGACTCCCGCAGGATCCAGCCAGGGGACTTTTTTGTTCCCATAGCGGGGGAAAGGTATGACGGTCATGATTTCATCAAGGATGCATTTGAAGGCGGTGCTTCAGGTGTCATAACGCACAGGGATATCCAGCCTGCCGAGGGTAAGGTTATCATACGGGTTTCGGATACCTTAAAAGCCCTTGGAGATTTGGCAAGAGCTTACAGGGAAAGGTTTGACATTCCATTTGTTGCCATTACGGGAAGCGTGGGCAAAACAAGCACAAAGGACATGATCGCCTGTGCACTGGGAGAGCAGCTTACTGTGCTTAAAACAGAAGGAAACTATAACAATGAAATAGGTTTGCCCCTTACCATCTTTAAACTTGAAAGCTTTCACCAGGCCGGAGTAATAGAAATGGGAATGAGCGGCTTTGGGGAAATAAGAAGGCTTTCATCAATTGTAAAGCCTCATATAGCCGTTATAACCAATATAGGGCTGTCCCACATTGAAAAGCTCGGTTCCAGACAGAATATAATGAAAGCCAAGCTGGAAATACTGGAAGGCCTTGACAGCAACGGCATAGTAATACTGAACGGTGATGATGAACTTCTGTCGGGATTAAAGGGGCTTCTTAAATTCAGGACGGTATTTTACGGGATGGAGGAATGGGTGGACTACAGAGTGACCGGAATAGAATCAGCAGGGGAAGCCGGCACTGACTTTGATGTAGCAGTAGGAGGACGTGAGTATCGGATACATGTACCTGTTCCCGGAGTCCACAATGTATACAACGCCCTGGCAGCATTTGCTGCAGGCCTTGAGCTTGGCATACCTGCCGGTAAGCTGATAAAGGGAATTGCAGGTTATGTGCCTGAAAAAATGAGGTTGAACATCATAAACCATAACGGCATAAAAATAATAAATGATGCCTATAACGCCAGTCCACAGTCAATGGAAGCAGCATTGAACGTGATGAAGGATATTTCTTCAGGGCACAGGACCATAGCCGTGCTGGGAGATATGCTTGAGATGGGAGAATGGGCTTATGACGCCCATGTCCGTGTAGGCAGATATGCCGCAGGCATAGGCACAGATTATATAATTGCCGTCGGCAGGAACGGGGCTCATATTATTGAAGGTGCCCGGGCAGTAGGCATGCCGGATACAAACCTCAGTTCCTTTGACAATAATTCGGCAGCGGCAGAGTATATTATGAAACTGGTAAGGCCGGGAGATGTTATTCTGGTAAAAGGCTCACGGGGAATGAAAATGGAGGAGATTGTGAGCAAATTGACAGGCAGCGTGTGATTGCTTACAATCAATAGGAGAACAGCATTTGAGCAGAACAGGATAAAGAGCTGCTGCAAAAACACGAGAGGTGGATTGGATTGGATATACAATCTTGGGTTCCTATACAAGTAACGGTGTTTGTGGCCACTTTTGTGCTTGCATTGATTGCCGGACCTGTACTGATTCCTTTTCTTACAAGGCTGAAATTCGGGCAGACGGTCAGGGATGACGGCCCTGCTTCTCATTTTAAGAAGATGGGCACTCCTACAATCGGAGGACTAATATTTCTCATCCCCATTACCCT
>JAMNYG010000023.1 GCA_023622945.1 Bacillota bacterium
AGCTGTTTGCAGAGTCGGAAGGGCTGTCTGCCCATGCCAATGCCATAAGGGTAAGGTTCGAAGAGTAAACCGGCCGGATGATGCAGAATGATATACAAATAGTATGGGGTAAAGCAATATATTGGTAAATAAAGCGGGCATATAAGTGGAATATGAAAGTTAGTATATAAAGCTGGCATATATGTGCAATATGAAAGCATAATATTTTGGATATTAATAGGTGTATTTTGGAGGTAAACAGATGAACAAATACTGGAGTGAGGCCGTAAGGGAGTTAAGTCCTTATGTTCCCGGAGAACAGCCGAAAGACAAAAGCTACATAAAGCTGAACACTAACGAAAGCCCTTATCCACCGTCGCCCAAGGTTCTGGATGCCATAAGGCGGGCTGCAAGCCAGGATTTAAGGCTGTATCCCGATCCTTCATGTGATGAGCTGAGGCAGGCAATTTTTGCGTTCAAAGCCTTTTTCAATCCTGAAAATCCCGTGATATTTGCAGATATAACCTATTCATTTTATCCGGTATACTGCCATCTTTTTGGGCTTGACTACAGGATTATTCCCCTTGAAAAAGACTTTTCCCTGCCTGTGGAAAGGTTTTTTGAAAGAAACGGGGGAGTTGTAATCGCAAATCCCAATGCTCCTACCGGTAAGCTCCTGCCGGTGGATTCCATCAGAAGGATACTGGAACATAATACCGAAAGGGTGGTACTGGTAGACGAGGCTTATATAGATTTCGGGGGAGAATCTTCGGTTTCCCTGATAAATGAGTATCCAAACCTTCTGGTAGTGCAGACATTTTCAAAATCCCGTTCCCTGGCAGGGCTCAGGGTTGGGTTTGCCATGGGAGACCATGGGCTTATTGAAGGGCTTGACAGGGTTAAAAACTCTTTCAATTCCTATACCCTCGACCGCCTTGCAATTGCGGGAGCCGTGGAAGCCATTAAGGACGTGGAATATTTTAAGGAAACCACAGGCAAAATAATCACCACCAGGGAAAGGACGGCCCAAGCCTTAAGAAAGATGGGTTTTGAAGTTACTGACTCAAAGGCCAATTTCCTCTTCATAAGCCATCCAGAAATCCACGCAGCATTTTTATTCAGGCAGCTTAAGGAAAACGGGATTTTGGTAAGGCATTTTAACAAGCCGCGAATTGACAACTATCTTAGAGTAAGCGTGGGGACGGATCAGGAAATGGATGTTTTTCTGGATGAGGTTAGGAAGCTCACCGGATGCATTTCGTGTATGGTATACTGAACTTTTGTATAGCCCCGGAATATTGAAGTTATGCTTGGTTGAATATCGAAGTTATGTTTGGTTGAATATTGAAATTATGTTTGGTTCAGAGTTTTGATATAAATAATTTGTGATGCGAATTCAGAAGAAATGGGTACATTAACGAAAAAGCATTGTGTTGAAAAATTCTGTTTTTCTGTGAATAAGCAAATCACATGGGTGATATTTTTGGTATAATTAAGAAATCAATTGCAATGATAAAGGAATCTGTTGCAAGGTAATATGATGGCACCGTAAAGCAATATGATAAAACCCAGTTTGATTTTGGAGGTTGTTTTATGAACAGACGGGCGGAAGTATCCAGAAAGACCAATGAGACCGATGTTGCCATCAGCCTGGACATTGACGGTAAAGGAAACAGTTGCATAAAAACAGGTATAGGCTTTTTTGATCACATGCTTGCACTTTTTGCGAAACATGGGCTCATGGATTTGAATGTAGAGGCTCAGGGAGACCTTGAGGTGGATGCCCATCATACCGTCGAGGATGTGGGAATTGTTCTGGGACAAGCCATAAAAGACGCCCTTGGAGACAAGAAGTCCATAAAACGCTACGGTACAGCCTTTGTGCCTATGGATGAGGCTCTGGCCATGGTGGCGGTAGATATAAGCGGACGGCCGTTTCTTGTGTTCGATGTGGACCTGAATACCGAAACGGTTGGAGCCATGGACACTGAGCTTGTGGAAGAATTTTTCAGGGCAGTGGCCTTTAATGCAGGCATCACCCTTCATATTAAGAAAATGTACGGCAAAAACAGTCATCACATAATAGAGGCTGTTTTCAAAGCCTTTGGAAGAGCGTTGGATGAAGCCACGAAAATTGATGACAGGATAGGAGGGGTCATGTCCACCAAGGGGATTCTCTGAAGAAGCTGAATGCTAATAAAAGATTTTAAATGTGCCGGACATTAATATGGTTGGCTGCCCGTTGATATTTTTACGAATAAAATATTATTTGTTTTGTAAATAAGATATCATTTGTTTATGAATAAAATATCATTTGTCCTATATTTTATGAATAAATTATTATTTATCCTGTACATAACGAAAGGATGTGCATAAAGCTATGCTGATAGATAATACCGATTTCATCAAACTGCCTCTGTATACCAAAGGAAAGGTAAGAAATGTATATGATTTGGGTGACAGGCTTCTCATTGTGGTTACAGACAGGATTTCGGCCTTCGATGTGGTATTCCCCAACCTGATACCCAACAAGGGGAAGGTTCTTAACGGCATCTCGGAATTCTGGTTCAATTATACGAAGGATATAATAGACAACCATATGATTACCACCGATGTGGAGCAGTACCCTGAAGGCCTGTCCCAGTTCAGGGAGGAACTTTCGGGAAGATCCATGCTTGTTAAAAAGGTAAAAATGATCGGGGCAGAGTGCATAGTGAGGGGTTACCTTGAAGGCTCGGGTCTTAAGGAATACATGAAAACCGGAAGCATTTGCGGTATCAGGCTTCCTGAAGGTTTAAGGCAGTGTGACAAGCTTCCGGAACCTGTGTTCACACCTACAACCAAAGCCAGCGTGGGACATGACGAGAATATCACGTTCAGCCAGCTTGCTGACAGGATAGGCAGGGAGCTTGCGGAGAAATTAAGGGATATAAGCATTGAACTCTATGTAAAGGCAAGCAAATATGCTGAAAGCAGGGGGATTATCCTTGCAGATACAAAGTTTGAATTCGGCTTGGTTGATGACAAGATCGTGGTGGCCGATGAAATGCTTACTCCCGATTCCTCAAGATTCTGGGCAATGGATGAATATGAGCCGGGACGGCCTCAGAAGAGTTTTGACAAGCAATTCGTAAGGGAATACCTGGAAAACATTCAATGGGATAAGAAACCTCCGGCTCCTGTGCTGCCGGATGATGTGGTTAGAAAAACCGAGTTGAAATATATTGAAGCTTACGAAAGAATAACCGGAAAAAAATTCGACGCATAGGGACGGTTTTCTTGAAACTAGCTTAAAGCTGATTGATTTGGATACTCAATCCAGGTTATAACCGAGGTGTTATGTTTGATTGCCATAATAGACTACGGAGTGGGAAACTTAAGAAGCGTTGAAAAGGCGTTTCATTTCATAGGATGCAAGGCTTCAGTGTCTTCGGACAGGGATTTCATCATGGAGGCCGATGCTGCGGTACTGCCGGGTGTAGGCGCTTTTGCAGATGCAATGAACAGCTTAAAAAGCACCGGGATGGCAGATGTGGTCGGGAGTTTCATAAAGAGCGGCAAGCCGTTTCTCGGAATATGCCTTGGAATGCAGCTTTTGTTCGATTACAGCGAGGAAGGCGGAGAAAAGGTTAAGGGACTTGGAATCTTCAGAGGCTCTGTAAGGAAGCTGCCCATGGATATAAAGCTTAAAATCCCGCATATGGGATGGAACTCTATACAGGTGAGAGAAGACTGCCCCCTTTTCAGGGGATTGGGGGTAAACCCGTACGTGTATTTTGTGCATTCCTACTGTCTGAAAGCCCGGGACAGGGATATTGTGGCTGCAACGACAGATTACGGCATTGAGTTTGACGTGGCCATATGGAAGGACAATACCTTCGCAACCCAGTTCCACCCTGAAAAAAGCGGAGAGACGGGGCTTAGGATACTTCGAAACTTCGCAGGATTATAAGGAAGTTACGAGAGAAGCATCGCAGGGTTTTATAAAGCCTGCAGTGTCTCACCTTAAGAAGCATACAGCAATAAACTTATTGCAGTATACAGAAAGTGAATTGCAATCTTGCAGTATAGGGTGAATTGCGATCTTACGATACAGAAAAGAGAATGATATTGCAATACATGGAAAGAGAATAACCGTATTCCAGTATTAGAAAGGGAATGGCGATGGTAACCAAAAGGATCATACCTTGCCTTGACGTTCATGCCGGCAGGGTTGTCAAAGGAGTAAACTTCATCAACATAAGGGATGCCGGTGACCCGGTGGAGGCAGCGGCATTTTATGACAAAGCCGGTGCGGACGAACTTGTCTTTCTGGATATAACCGCTTCTTCCGACGCCAGAAGCATCATGCTTGATGTGGTGAGAAGGGTGGCGGAACAGGTGTTTATTCCCTTTACCGTAGGAGGGGGAATACGTACCGTAGAGGATTTCAGGGAAATTTTAAAGGCTGGCGCCGATAAAATTTCCATAAACACGGCAGCCCTGAAAAGGCCCCAATTGATTTCAGAAGCCGCCTGGCGTTTCGGAAGCCAGTGCGTTGTTGTGGCCATAGACGCAAAAAGGCGTATGGACAATACCGGCTGGGATGTGTATATAAACGGAGGAAGGGTAAATACGGGAAGGGATGCCGTTGAATGGGCCATTGAGGCGGAAAAGCTGGGCGCCGGAGAGATATTGCTTACAAGCATGGACCGTGATGGAACCAGGGATGGATATGACATAGAACTTACCAGGACGGTTTCCGAAAGTGTAGGGATACCTGTAATCGCTTCGGGGGGAGCGGGAAAAATGGAGCATTTTTATCAGGCCCTTACCGAAGGAAAGGCGGATGCGGTCCTTGCGGCATCGCTGTTCCATTACAGGGAGATTGAGATCAGGGATTTGAAAGATTACCTGAGGAACAAGGGCATAGAAGTAAGAATTTGATTTCATGCCATAAGAAAACGGCAGAAAGAAATATATACATAAAGGATATATGCAGGAAAAATACATGTACAGAAAAAATAAATACAGAAAAAATGTATACAGCAAAGAAATACCTACAGAAAGAAACATGTGCCGAAAGGGAAACATGCCGTAAGAAATATCAGGCTTATTGATAACAGGCCTAAGATTCATCACGGTCAGAATGAATTCAGCATCAGGTTTATCAAAGATAAGTTTTGCGATAAGAATAAAAACTTTGCAGCGGGAAGCAAAAAGGAGAAGTTTAACATGGAAGGTCTTCTGAATGAGCTGAAGTTTGATGATAAAGGTTTGATTCCTGTGGTGGTACAGGATCATGTGACCGGTAAGGTGCTCATGGTCGCATATATGAACAGGGAAGCACTTTCAAAAACCCTGGAAACGGGTATGACCCACTACTGGAGCCGCAGCAGGCAAAAGCTGTGGCTGAAGGGGGAAACTTCAGGTCACTGCCAGTATGTGAAATCAGTGAGAACAGACTGCGATGCAGATACTCTTCTTCTTTTGGTGGAGCAAAAGGACTGTGCCTGCCATACCGGCCATAAATCCTGCTTTTACAGGAAGCTGGATGAAGAAGGCATCATGGAAGATAAATCCTATGAGACATCTGCTTTTTCAAATGAAGCAGACAATTCCTTGATATTGCAGGAAATTTACGATACTATTTTAGACAGGGTTGCCCATCCCAGGGAAGGGTCTTACACAAACTACCTGTTCGAAAAAGGTATTGACAAAATGCTCAAAAAGGTGGGGGAAGAGGCTGCCGAAGTAATCATAGCGGCAAAAAACAATTCAAAGGATGAGATAAAATATGAGATTGCCGATCTTCTCTACCATATACTTGTAGTAATGGCCGAAAGGGGCTTGACGCCGGATGATGTGTATAACGAACTGAAAGAAAGGAGATAGATCCGGTCAGGAATGAATAAAAGAAAATTAATAAATCTGGCAGCAGTGAGAAATGATCCGGAGTTTTATTTCAGGATAGGTCAAAAGTATGTAAAAAGGAAATGCCTTACAACGGCACTGAAGTTTATAAAAAAAGCGGTAAATATAGAACCTTATAACGCAGATTATCAGTTTAATTACGCGTGTCTCCTTGCGGAGCTTAAACAGCCTGAAAAATCCAACAGGATATTGCTAGACATATTGAAAAACATAGATCCGACGTTTACCGAATGTTATTTCGGTATAGGCTGCAATTACTTTGATATGGCAGATTTCAAGAAGGCAAGGGAATACTTTGAAAAGTATTTATATTTTGATCCCGAAGGCCAGTTTGCAGAAGAAGCCTACGATGTGCTATGCTATCTTAAGTTTTACGGGGAAGGTGAGCCCGAAAAGCAGGAGAATAACAGTATAGCAAGGCTGATAGCGGAAGGAAAACAATTCCTGAACCAGGGTTTGTATGAGAAAGCATGCCTGAGCCTGGAAAAAGCCATTGAAATATATCCGGAACTTATATCGGCAAGAAACGACCTTTCCCTGGCATATTTCTACTGCGGAGAGTGTGAAAAAGCCATAAGCATTGCAAAAAGCGTACTGCTCCTGGATCCTGAGAATGTGCATGCTCTTTGCAATTTGGCCAATTTTTATCACCATATGGAAAGAACCGAATTGCTGAGCAAGCATGTTAAGGCATTGGAGAACCTTAGAGTAAATGAAAGAGATGAGCTGGAAGTATTGCTGCAGACGCTGAAAAAATTCGGCAGGCATGCTGCAATTGCAAAGCTGCTTGTACGTTACGTAAAATACGAAAAAGAGCACAAGCTGCTCAATATGCTTGCCATTGCTTTTTATAATGTCAAAAAATACCGGCATGCGCAGGAAATTCTCAGGGCAATTGATGATTTGTTTCCCCAATACCGCCTTTTGACTGAGTACATAAACGGCATAATCACAGATACCCTAAAGGGGATCAGGGAGCATTCCGAATTCCATTACTCCGACAGGCTTCCCAAAACGCTGGAAGAAAAATACAGGGATGAGCTTTTATCCTATTTGAGAAATGACACGAATACTTTCAGGAAAATGTGGGACAATGACGGTAAAGTGAGAAGTGTTGTGTTGTATTTTCTTTACAAGGGAGAACACCAGGACAGGTCCATGATTGTCAGAAAGCTGATGGAGACCGGGGGAGAAGATATAAAAGGCCTTATAGATGAGTTTTACTTTGGCTGCAGTGTTGAACCTCCCAATGTATCCCATCAAACAACAAAATGGCCTGAAGAGTGGCATGCGGTGATCGACTGTGCGGTGAATAACCGCGAACACATTTATTCCGGTGATTACAGGCAGGAACTTAAAGGCATATGGGAAAGGATTGCCGAGAAACTTTCCGGGAAAAGGGAATTTTATATAAAAAAGGTTGAAATATGGGCGGCCGTGCTGGAGTACATTTACTGTACAAGGCATTTTTTAAACATAACAAGAAAGAAGCTGGCCGAAAAGTATGGCATATCGGCTTCGTCCATAAGTGCCAAACTGAAACTGCTTGATATATAGGTTGATATATGAAATGATATATAATCGGCTGTATTGTGGAAACCAGTGCCGATAATTTGCTGTTTGTCATACTGAAATTCGAAATAATAAGAAAAACAGCGAATTTGCTAATTACTGAGAAATAAATTGCTGAAATTGCCCAATATCCGCAATATTTAGAAAAATCGCATGTTTGATATAAATCAGGTGAAATAGTATTATATGTATATGTTAGCACTCAGAGCCAGTGAGTGCTAATAAAGACAATACGAGGAGGTATACCATATGCAAATAAAGCCTTTGGGTCAAAGGGTAGTTATTAAAATGCTGGAAACTGAAGAAACTACTAAAAGCGGTATAGTTCTTCCGGGTTCTGCCAAGGAAAAACCCCAGATAGCTGAAGTTATTGCAGTAGGACCGGGTGGATATGAAGACGGCAAAGAAATCAAGATGGAAGTCAGGGTCGGAGACAAAGTACTTATCAGCAAGTATGCAGGAACAGAAGTAAAGATTGACGGTCAGGAATATACCATTCTGAAGCAGAGTGATATCCTTGCAATAGTTGAATAATTTCCCCATGACACATTTCTTACATTTTTTTGAGGAGGTATTGATGAAATGGCAAAAGAAATAAAATTCAGCGAAGAAGCCAGACGTGCCCTTGAAAGAGGCGTGAATCAGCTGGCTGACACGGTAAAGATTACACTTGGTCCTAAAGGAAGAAACGTAGTTCTTGATAAAAAATTCGGTTCCCCCCTCATTACAAACGATGGTGTTACCATTGCCAAAGAAATTGAGCTTGAAGATAAATTTGAAAACATGGGTGCTCAGCTTGTAAAAGAAGTTGCAACCAAAACCAATGATGTCGCCGGTGATGGTACTACTACAGCTACCTTGCTTGCTCAGGCAATAATCAGGGAAGGTTTGAAGAACGTTGCTGCAGGCGCTAACCCCATGATTCTGAAAAAGGGTATAGCAAAAGCTGTTGATGCGGCAGTTAAGGGAATTGAAGAGATCAGCCAGAAGGTTAAAGGAAAAGAAGATATAGCAAGAGTTGCTTCCATTTCAGCAAATGACGAGGAAATAGGAAATCTCATAGCCGATGCTATGGAGAAGGTAACCAACGACGGTGTAATCACCGTTGAAGAATCCAAAACAATGGGTACAAGCCTTGAGCTGGTTGAAGGTATGCAGTTTGACAGAGGGTATATCTCCTCTTACATGATAACTGATACCGACAAAATGGAAGCAGTTCTTGATGATCCATATATACTTATTACTGACAAGAAGATAAGCAATATTCAGGATATTCTGCCCATACTTGAACAGATTGTACAGCAGGGCAAGAAGCTGCTTATAATAGCTGAAGATGTTGAAGGCGAAGCCCTTGCTACACTGGTAGTAAACAAACTGAGAGGTACATTCACCTGCGTAGCGGTTAAAGCACCTGGATTCGGCGACAGAAGAAAAGCAATGCTGCAGGATATAGCTATTCTTACAGGCGGACAGGTTATCACCGAAGAATTGGGTCTTGACCTGAAGGAAGCAACCTTAAGGCAGCTTGGAAGAGCAAGACAGGTCAAGGTTCAGAAGGAAAATACCATTATAGTTGACGGAGCAGGAGATCAGGAAGAAATTAAGAAGAGAATTGCATCCATCAAGGCTCAGATTGAGGAAACAACATCTGACTTCGACAGGGAGAAGCTCCAGGAAAGACTTGCAAAACTTTCAGGCGGAGTTGCCGTTATCCATGTTGGTGCTGCAACTGAGACCGAAATGAAGGAAAAGAAGCTCAGAATTGAAGACGCTCTTGCAGCTACCAAGGCGGCAGTAGAAGAAGGTATAGTTCCCGGTGGCGGAGTTGCGTACATCAATGTATTGCCCAGGGTTGCAAAACTGTTAGAAGAAACCACCGGAGACGAAAGAACCGGTGTACAGATCATCATGAAAGCCCTCGAAGAACCTATCAGGCAAATAGCAGAAAACGCAGGGCTTGAAGGTTCCGTAATAGTGGAGAAAGTCAAGAGCGGCAAGAAAGGCGAAGGCTTTGATGCCCTGAATGAAAGATTTGTTAACATGATAGAAGCAGGCATCGTGGATCCTGCAAAGGTTACAAGGTCAGCCCTCCAGAATGCTGCTTCAGTAGCATCCATGGTACTTACAACTGAAAGCCTGGTAGTGGATAAGCCCGAGAAAGAACCTCCGGCACCCGGAGGAATGCCCGGCGGAGGAATGTACTAAGGTATTAAGGTAAAGAAATGCTTCCGCTGAGACATTTACATTAAAAAATCCAGGGCACGCCTTATTAGCAACCGGATTCTTGCTGTAAGTGTGTGCCCTGTTTAATATAAGCGGATATCGTAGTACAGGCATATCCCATAATACAAGAGAATATCGTGTTATGGGCGGATACAATAATGCAGGCGGATATCATAATTAAGCGGATACTATAATGTAGGCGGATATCAGTTATTATGAACCGGAGACGGATCCCGTTCTGCTGTGAAGGCAACGAGGCACGGTCTCCGGTTCTTTTATATTGTTTATGAGGTATATATATGCTAATATATTTTATATACGTTAAACATGTCTGTCTGCAGATCATGCTGAAATCATATAGTTTGGAGGTCATGGTATGGATGTTTTCATAGAAAAGATTGTGGTCAGAAAAAGGACGGCCGTAGATGTGCTGATAGTTATCGGGCTTATAATATTGTCCATTTTTTTAATCTTTTTTGTACTCCCATTTATACCGCTTATTAATTCCATATGGTTTTTTGCTTCGGCCGTTGTGATATTCTTTGCGTACAACCTTGCGAAATCACGGTATATTGAATATGAATATTCGGTTACCAACGGGGACCTGGATATTGATACCATAATAGCCCGCAGAAAGAGAAAGAGGATATTCAGCGGCCATTGCAGGGACTTTGAAATTGTGGCAAAGCTTAAGAGCAGCAGGTATAACAATTCAATAGAGAATATTCCAAAAAAGATAAATGCTGCAAGTTCCCTGGATTCTCCGGACGTATACTTTATAGTAACCGAATATAACGGTGAAAGAACCGTCATATACTTTGAACCTGACCAGAGAATGCTGGATTCCTTCAAAACCTTCATACCAAGAAAGGTGTTCGAAGATTAAATTGTTCTTTTCGGGGGTCATATTTTGAGAAAAACTATCATCAATGCATTAATTGTTTTATTGGTGTTTGGCGTAATATTCAGCGTAATAAATTTTTATCTGTTGCCCAATAATTTCTTCCTTCCCAACGATACGGTTGTTTCTGCCTTTGAAGAAGGAAAGCTGGTACTTATTGTGGAATCGGAAGAAGTCAAATCAAGGAACGAGCCTAAAATAACAGACGGAGAAATATTGCTTCCTATGGATGTGGTAAAGAAATACTTTGACCCTTATATCCACTGGGATGAAGAGCTGCAAAAGCTGACTGTCACCACCAGGGACAAGGTTATAAGGATGAATACCGACAGCCTTGAAGCTCTTATCAACAATAATCCTGTAACCATAGAAATCCCTGTTACGGTTGAGGATGGGGTTGTTTATGTCCCCATTGGGTTTCTCAGCGAATTCTATAACATAGAGGTATCTTACATCGAGACCAATAACGTGATAGTTATAGATTACAAGAACAGCCTGAAACGGATTGCCCAACCTGTAAGCTCCGAGGCAGTGATAAGAAAAGGCATGTCAAGAAGGCATCCCATATTGAAGAAATTTGACATTCCCGAAGAGGGTGCTTCTTATGAAAGCGAGGAAAATACCCTCAGGGTTTTTGAGGAATATGAGAAATGGTATAAGGTCAGGGCTTCCGACGGCACACTTGGATACATCGAAAAGAGGTTTGTGGTCATAAAGAGGATGTATGTAACCGCGCTTCCGGAACAGGAGACCAAAAGTCCTGCATGGAAGCCGGAAACAGGGAAAATAAACCTTGTATGGGAAATGATGAACGGCAGTAAGCCGGTTCTCCCAAGGAAAATGGATCCGGAAGGGATTGACGTAATTTCACCCGCATGGTGGTTCGGAATTGTTGATGAAAACGGAACTCTTACAAACAAGGCAGATGCCAGATATGTTGAATGGGCTCACAACAATGGTTATAAGGTGTGGGCTCTTTTAAATAACAATTTTCAGGATCCGGATATGACAAGCAAGGTTCTTAACAATACCGATGCAAGGGACAACATCATACGACAGATCCTCGTGTATGCCAAACTGTATGACCTTGACGGGATAAACATTGATTTTGAAAACATTTATAAATCAGACAAGGATGCGTTGACACAGTTTGTAAGGGAGCTTACCCCTATTCTGCACGAGCAGGGTTTGGTAGTTTCTATATGTGTCACCGTCCCTGACGGCAGTGACAACTGGTCCCTCTGTTATGACAGGAAAGCCCTGGGCGAAATAGTGGATTACATGGCAGTAATGACTTATGATCAGCATTGGGCGTCAAGCCCAATAGCCGGATCCACAGCCCAGATATCGTGGGTAGAGAACAACATCAATAAAATGCTGAAATTGGTGCCAAGAGAAAAACTGCTCCTGGGACTTCCCTTTTATACACGGTTATGGAAAGAAGAAACCGATGAAAATGGGAAAGTAAAGGTTTCCACTGTGAAATCCCTGTCCATGGAAGAGGCAAAAAGGCTTATCATGGAAAATGGCGCAGAGGTTGAATGGGATGAGGAAAGCGGGCAGTTCTATGCCGAGTATAAAAAAGACAATGCACTGTACAGAATATGGGTTGAAGATGAAAATTCAATGAATTTAAGGACTTCATTGGTCCAGAAGTATAATCTTGCAGGTACGGCTGCCTGGGCCATGGGTTTTGAGAGCAAGGAAGTTTGGGCGGTGCTTAAGGAAAATCTCAAGGAAATCAACAATTACCAGGCATGGAAGACGGAGAAGGGAGATATAAAGCCTGTTTTCAAGCATTTGGAGTAACTGGAAACAACAATTGGAGTAAACTGAAAGCAACAATTGGAATAAACTGTAAACAGCAATTGGAATAAACTGCAAACGGATCGGCTCTGTCACTTAGTGTAAAATTGTTTTAGGTTAAAAAAACAAGAGACCCCTCTTTTTTGGTAAAATATTGATCAACGAAAAACAAACAAAATACCAAGGAGGAGTCTCTTATGAGTAATATT
>JAMNYG010000119.1 GCA_023622945.1 Bacillota bacterium
TTTGACTATCTGAGAGATAATATGGTACTCTACAAAGAGCATATGGTTCAACGACCTTTAAACTATGCCATCGTTGATGAAGTTGACAGTATACTCATTGACGAGGCTCGGACTCCGCTTATAATTTCAGGGCAAGCCGAAGAGTCTACGGATATATATTATAAATTTGCCCGATTTGTTCCCCGACTTGTGCCAGATGAAGATTATACGGTGGACGAAAAAGCTCACAGCGTCATGCCGACGGAAAAGGGAATCAAAAAAGCTGAAAGTTTTCTAGGTATTGAAAACCTGTATGACGAAGAAAATATGGAATTATTACACCATCTGCAGCAAGCCTTGAAGGCACATGCGCTAATGAAATTAGACAGGGATTATGTTGTAAAAGACGGACAGGTAATAATCGTTGACGAATTCACAGGTAGACTTATGTTCGGCCGAAGATACAGCGATGGTTTGCACCAAGCCATTGAAGCAAAGGAAGGCGTCAAAGTAGAAAACGAGAGCAAGACATTAGCAACCATAACATTTCAGAATTATTTCCGCATGTATAAGAAACTTGCAGGCATGACAGGTACTGCAGCTACGGAGGAGGAGGAATTCCGCGGGATTTACGGCCTTGACGTAGTAGTTATACCTACGAATAAACCTATGATAAGAACAGATTATCCTGATGCTGTCTATAAGACGGAAAAGGGTAAATTCAATGCTGTAGTGGAAGAAATCCAAGAATGTCATAGAAAAGGGCGTCCGGTGCTTGTAGGCACAATCTCCATTGAGAAATCCGAACTTTTAAGCAGCATGCTGAAACGCAAGGGCATCCCCCATCAGGTGTTAAATGCCAAGTACCATGAAAAGGAAGCGCAAATAATAGCACAGGCAGGGCAAAAGGGTGCTGTGACTATTGCGACCAATATGGCCGGTAGAGGTACCGATATAGTATTGGGAGAAGGAGTGGCAGAGCTTGGAGGTCTTCACATAATAGGTACCGAAAGACATGAGTCCCGCCGAATTGACAACCAGCTCAGAGGCCGGTCCGGACGGCAGGGAGATCCAGGTTCTTCAAGATTTTATATATCCCTGGAAGATGATTTAATGCGGCTTTTCGGAGCAGATAATATAAAAGGCATAATGGATAAGTTAGGCTTAGAAGAGGATCAGCCTATTGAACATCCGCTTATAACAAAGTCTATCGAGAATGCTCAAAAGAAGGTTGAAGCCCACAATTTTGATATAAGAAAACATGTTTTAGAATATGATGATGTGATGAATACCCAGCGTGAAGTCATATATTCCCAGAGACGGCATGTGCTGGAAAGCGAAAACCTAAAAGACAGTATAATGGAAATGATTGCCCAGGTTGTAGATAGATTGATGGATATATATGCTTCAAAGGAAATTCATCCGGAAGAGTGGGATATAAGCGGTCTTTCAGAGTATTTGAAGGATATATTTCAAATAAGCTGCGATATTGACGAAAGCAAACTTGAGGATATGTCAAGAGAGGATATTTGCAGTATACTCATCGAAAAGGCTCAAGCTGCTTACGAGAAAAAGGAAGCAGAGCTCGGCAGTGATACCATGCGTGAACTGGAACGGTACATTATGCTCAAGACCGTTGACCAGAAATGGATGGATCATATTGATGCCATGGATCAATTGCGAGAAGGCATAGGCCTTAGAGCGTACGGTCAAAGAGATCCGGTAATAGAGTATAAATTCGAAGGTTATGAGATGTTTCAGGATATGATAAAAAATATCCAGGAAGATACCCTGCGATATCTTTTCCGAGTTCGGATAAAGGCAGCTCCGGAAAGGCGGGAAAAGACTTACAATATGTCCTATTCTCATAGTGAAACTGGAGAAAAATCTCAACCGATAAGGAAACAAAAGAAAATAGGCCGCAATGATCCTTGCCCCTGCGGCAGCGGCAAGAAATATAAAAAATGCTGCGGTAGAACGGTTTAAGGGGAAAGCAGATATTTATTTATGAAATGAGATGAGGGATAAACATGCTTGATGAATATAGAATTGAGATAGAGGCGGCAAAGCCTGTTTTAACTGAACTGAGGGATTCACTTTGAAATCGATAAAATTAAACTGGAGATAAATCAGTTAGAAGAGAAAACCCTTGCTGCAGATTTTTGGAACGACCAAGAATTGGCTCAGAAAACCTTGCAGCAGTTAAATGACCTTAAGGAAAAATTTAATAATTTCACATTACTTGAAAAAAAATATGATGATCTTTTGACCCTAATCGAGCTATGCACCGAAACCGATGATGAAGAACTTCGAACGGAACTGCTTAATGAAGTGAAAGACTTTAAAAAGCAGTTAGAAAAAATGAAATTACAAACCCTTCTTTCAGGTAAATATGATAGTAGAAATGCCATTCTTACTCTTCATGCGGGTGCGGGAGGTACCGAAGCCCAGGATTGGGTGAGTATGCTGCTTCGCATGTATACCCGATGGGCTGAAGATAAGGGGTATAAGGTAAGCATACTTGATATGCTG
>JAMNYG010000060.1 GCA_023622945.1 Bacillota bacterium
GGAATTACGCTGATCGTGCAGCTTGCTATTGGTCTTGTAAAAGCCATTCCTGAACTTGTTAAATCCTTGCCGCGGATTATTGCGGCCATCATTGAAGGCCTGGACAAAGCGGTCTCTTCGGTGGTGGAGATCGGCAGGAACATTGTCAGGGGCATTTGGGAAGGCATCAAGGGCCTCGAAAGCTGGCTGTGGGACAAGGTCAGCGGCTTTTTCTCCGGAATTGTGGACGGCGTGAAAAATTTTCTTGGCATCCGCTCACCGTCCACCGTTTTTGAAGGCATCGGCGGCAATATGGCATTAGGTATTGGTGAGGGATTTGACAAGGCTATGGCCAGAGTGGCGGACGATATGCAAAATGCGGTGCCGACGGACTTTAATATATCGCCTGGGTTTACCAGCGCAGACGCAACAGGATTATTAAGCCCGTCGCGAATTGCAATTGAAGTGCCCGTATATCTTGATACCAAGGAAATTGCCAGGGTAATTACACCTGCAATATCCGAAATTCTAAGCAGGCGCTCCCTGCAAAACCTGCGTGCTCAAGGGGTGCAAATCTGATGAGTGAGTTTATTTATGATGGTATAAGAAGCAGAGAGAAAAAAATATTGCTTCAGAAAGTGCATGATTCAATTCTGCCGGGAATCCAGAGCAGAACAACTGAACTTCCGGGAAGATGCGGTGTAATATACCAGGGTTATCGCTTGGGAGTCAGAGAGATAAAAATTGATATAGCCTTTATTTGCTCAAACCGGAAGGAACTTCGAATGAGAATCTTTGAGGCAGCAGCATGGTTAGATCCGGGAAAGGGTCCTAGACAGCTAATTCTGCCGGACATTCCGGACAAAGCCGTAAATGCAGTGTTGTCGGGTACTACTGAGTTTGAAAGAATTGCATATGTCGGTATGGGGACGCTCACCTTCCTGTGCCCGGATCCGTTTTTTTATGCGATAGACGGTCAGCACTATCTTTTTAGTGATATAGAAAGAGGACAGGAACTAATTTTGAATAATCCGGGCACTTATCCCGAAACTCCTGTAATAATCCTCCGTAATAATGATCAGTCTCCTGAAAACTTATGCCCTAATCCTGGTTTTGAAGTTGATACTTCCGGCTGGGTGTTTCAGGCCACAGGGGCATCTTCCGGCAGCTTAACTCGGGACACAACGGAAAAATTTGCGGGTGCTGCTTCGGGCAGGTTGCAGAAGAATAACACAACCAGCGATATTCCCCGCTGCTATTTTACCATAACGGGTTATCAGGCAGGACATGAGTATTCTTTTAGGGCCAGAGTAAAGTCGCAGGTTAATAATGGCCTTACCGTTTATGCAGAAGAGGAGACCACTGAATGGCAGTATCCGCAAGTATCAGAGACCATGTTATCCGGCACAGCCGGCAGTTGGAATGAGCTTACCGGAAAGGTTATCCCAACAGATTCCGGAGGAACAGTATATCTGTTCTTTGAGGCAAGAGAAGTACAGAGCTACTCCAGTTGGATCGACGAAGTGGAACTGCTGACGGATGAGCCGAATGTGGTAATAACCCCGGGACTTCATCTGGGAGATAAAACATTAATATATAACGGAAATCTATATACAGACGATGAACTTGTCCTGGATCTTAACCGCTGGACGGCAAAACTGAACGGGAATAACGTTTTAAGTGATATCGAAGGGGATTTCTTCGAGCTTTCTCCGGGCGATAACAGTCTTGTCTTTTTAGCGGAGGGCGGCAAGGTGGTTATAGTGTTTGATGGGTTCAAGCTGTATTCTCAAAAGATGGTGTTTATTGGATTCTTAAAGGATGTGTTTCAGGCCTCTGTAGAACATGAAGTCAATAAATTGTCCCAAATGGAAATCGAATTTGTACCAGGTGAGATAGCGGTCAGCCCAGGCATGTTTCTGGAATGGAACGGACAGTATTATCTTGTGCAGACAGTAACCGATTTTAAGGATGCCAAAGGAAATTATACACGCATTGGTGCGGAAATAGCGGCGACCGAACTGGGAGGGGACATACTTCCGTCTTTTGAGCTACACTCAAGGACAGCAGAAGAAGCCATTACGGAAATGCTTGGCGGCAACCGCTTTAGTTGGACTGCAGGTAATGTGGAAGTTGGTGGTACGGCATCAATAGAAAAACGGGAATATGTTTCGCGGCTTGAGCTTTTAATGAGTGTCCCGGAAATCTGGGGAGGGATACTTATATGGGATACGAAAAACAAAAAGGTAAATTTACTAAACAGCTCAGGTAAAGATAACGGGGTCAGACTCTCATATACAAAGAACCTGAGGGAAATAGAGCGGACAATTGACCGCAGGGAGTTCGGAACCCGGCTTTATGCCCTGGGCAGGGACAATTTGACCACCGCAGGAGTTAACGGGACAGGCCTTGATTATATCGAAGCGGATACCGCCGATATATACGGCATACACGACTATGCGTGGAAGACGGATATTGCTGGCGAAAACCAGCTTTATGAAGCGGCATTGGTTAAGCTCGAACTCATCAAGCAGCCTAAATGTTCCTATACAGTAAAAGCCGTTGATTTATCCGCGTTGAATGGTTATGAGGATTATTCGCTGGTGTTGGGCGATATCGTCTATGTAACGGATGATGACCTGGGCATTGAAGTGAAAAGTTCTGTGGTAAAGGTGACTGAATATCCGCTAACTCCCGAGGAAAAGGAACTTGTTATAGACAGTGTGCCATTAAACTATAGACAGGTAGAGCACAGGCTTGCAAAGCTTATGCAGATGGTAGAGGAAAGCAAAGATGTATGGGACAGAGCCAGACTCATTGATGCGGACACGCTGGCTGAATACGGAATGAGAGACTATTCAGAAACGGTTGAGTTTACTTTTTCAAACAGCTACTATCAGCAGCCGGTGATCTTCGCAGCTCTTCAAAAAGTAAATGCTGAAGCAAATGATCCTACATCGGCATTCATGCTTCAAACAGAGGCGATAGCAGGATTGGATCAATACAACAATCTCATTTATACCGGGGCGAGGGTAAAGGTAATTGGAGGTCCAGCATTGCTGCCAGGGTACAAAATAAATGTACTGGCTTTCTGTACCGACCCTGTGGGAGAGTGATGTTATGCAGGACAAAGCATGGTATATCCCTGTACTTGCCTATCATGAAATCGGAACCGAACAGTGGTATTACAATAACCCCGAACAGTTTTCAGAGCATATCAAATGGCTTTATGAAAACGGGTACAAAGCAATTCATATTAAGGATTATGTGGACTATTGGAAAGGCTTGTTGGTTGAAAAAGACCTGCCGGAAAAACCAGTGCTGATTGTGTTTGATGACGCAAGAGCCGGGGTGTACCGATATGCCTATCCGATATTAAAACAATATAATATGCCTTTTACGGTGTTTGTTATCGGTGGCTCTGTTGAAAAACAGGATTTTATGACTTTTGCTGAGCTTAAAGAGATGGTTAAAAGCGGCCTTTGCACTCTGGGCAGTCATTCATTCGGTTTACATTATTTTGATTTGGCCGATGCACAGGGAAACAGCGAAAGCGCCTTTGCCTGCGGGATATGGCAGGACAGCGGGATATATGCATATTTAAATCAAGGCGAAAATTATCCTCTTTCACAATACTGGGCTTTGCCTATTGCCGGTACCGGGAAAAGCCCGAACGGCGAACTTTTTCCAATCGAAAGTTATGTTGGGTTTTATGCAGACAAGACAATGACTGTGGACCGCATCCTCTTGAAATTAGCGACGCACATTCCTACCGAGACCTGTTATGATGTTAAAATACAGGTAAGTATCGGTGAGAAGGCGGATAGTACAGGTATAGTAAACGAAACAGTTAGTAAACGAAACAGTGGCAGCAGAAAACTGGCAGCCGAAGCAGGAACCTCTGGATCTTTACGATGCCGGGCTTGGTATTTCCTGGCCGGTGGGAAGGTACGATATAATTTATTTTGACCAGCCTTACACTGTCCAGACAGGGAATTGGTATAATCTCCGCTTTCTTACCAAGAACATATCTGATAAACAGCAGGAGTTGCGTATCTTTATGGATCCCAGCCTTTTTAGTATTGAAAACTGTGCTACAAACAGCTATTCGAGCGACTATGACAGGGTAGGTTCCTGGGCAGTACATCATGGGCTGCCCATGCTTATTCTTTCGGACGGTACAGGAGAAAACGAAAGTGAAACTGCGTATAATGCCAGGATAGACGCGGATACGGTGCGGCTAAAAACGACGATTGAAGAGTATGTAGGTGATTGTGTCACATTGACAAGAGAGAATCCGATGAAAAATATTGACACTGCTTCGGATTCCATAGCGATACCTATTTTCGGTGCTTCTTGGACAGAAACGGTAGATGTTACCGACCCGATAACCGGAGAAAAAATTGGAGAAGTGCCGGCAGGAAATTTTGAGGAAGTAGAAACCTGCCTAAAAGCAATGTTTGAAAGAAGCTTTGTCACCAGGAAAATTGTATTTAATCCAGCTACACCTTTTGGTAACGGATATGTAGTCCTGTGCGATGTGTATATCGGGGACTGGAACAGCGGAAATCCGGACAATTTCAGGCTTCTCCGCAGGGGATTTTCACCGAATAAAAAGTGGCGTGAAATACACACATTGGAAATAGAGTTTGATGACGGGAAAAGCTATCATATACAAGCAGGACATGAATACTGTCTTAAGTTTGTAACAAGAAACAGCACCAGGAATGAAGACGGAGAGGTAGAAGGGGTTTTTTGTATTTCAGGAAGGTACGATCCGAAAAACTCAGAGGTAACAGGCTTTTGGAACAGCAGAGCAGCTGATAATATAAAGGATGCGGCAGTCAATCCGGATTTGTGGTTTATAAGTGAAGAAAGTACTTATCCTGAGGGAGCATATATTCCGCCGGTATGGACGCTTGCTTTTCCCTTCGGTGCTCATAACGAAACCTTGAGGGAAAATCAAAAGGAAAATGGCATGGAAGCCATGTTCACTATACAGGCAGGTCTTTTTGACACGCGTCAGAATCATAACCCTGCAGTTGTTGATGTAATTGACGAAATTCCAAGACTGATGATGCTAAACGATGATCTCATGGCGCCTTTTGCAAACCTGGTTAAATTCCACACTTTTGAAATGTTTTGTCCCCAAAAACCTAAACCGCCACTTGATATATATGCCTATGTAATCAATCGTGAGTGGGGTTGCTATTCTCTGCGTGAAAACAAAGAGCTTATTGATACCGCTGTTTTTGACGGGTATAACTTTACTGAAGATTTAAGTCTGGAAGGTGACATAAACCCGGACAAAACATGGTGGCAGAGCATAGGCAAGCCTGCCTATGTTGTCTTTGGCAACTATGGGGAGAGTGGCTTTGATTCGGATATAGCGTCACAGATTTTTGCGAATCCTCAGGCTAGCATACAAGCTATAATTGATACTATTACTAGTGAAAGTTGGGATGGGGTGTGTATTGATTTTGAGGAAGTAAAGGAAACAGATAGAAATGCAGCAAGTGCATGGTTTATGACACTAGCGCAAAAACTGCATACGGAACTAAACAGATATTATGAATTGGTGGTAGCAGCTCCTTATCCATATGCAAACAACATTCAGTGGGATGCCTGGTTTGATTACTACGAAATAGCAAAGTGGGCGGATAGAATATCTCCTATGACGTATCTTGACCATGGGCCATGGACTGAACCCGGGGCAATTACAAGGTTTGAAGATTTTAAACGCCGCTACATGACACTTTTGAAATTTGTCCCGAGGCATAAAATATTAGCCGGTATCGGACTGTTCGGCTGCCTGTGGAGCGAAGAAATGACAGCGGAGCAAAATCTTGTGGAACTTGCAACATGGATTGCAGGAAGAACAAAACTCTTGCCGATTAAAGATTACCAGAGCGGACAGTGGACAGCTGTAGCAAATGACGGGAAAACTTGGTTTGCAGCAGGAGATACAATAGGTGAATTACTGGAGTTGGTTCATGGAGAAAGAATTCGCGGTATTGCCTTGTGGAAGCTGGACGATGACGATTTTTCATTCTGGAAGAAAGGGAAAAGGATAAATGTCTACAGACCTAATTTCAGGTTAAGGAAGATGGGATAATAACTTTACAAATATAGGCTAAAGACTTAGTTAAAGCGCTTTGCTATAAGGCAGGGCGCTTTTTTATATGCAAAATTCAAGTTGAACGGAGGGTTAAGACAATGAAAACAGTATGGAACTGGATACAGGCGGTTTTTACTGCTATTGG
>JAMNYG010000070.1 GCA_023622945.1 Bacillota bacterium
TACTTCATTGCCCGATTGCCCTTTAAGCACCCTGTCCACTTCTTCTCCTATCCTGTGACCGAAAACAAGTCCCTCAAGGAGGGAGTTGCTGGCCAGCCTGTTGGCACCGTGTATACCGTTGCAGGCAGCTTCACCGCACCCATAAAATCCCTTTATATTTGTCCTTCCGTAAATATCCGTCCTTATGCCTCCCATGCAGTAATGCTCTGCCGGAGCCACCGGAATGTAATCCTTTGAAATGTCAATTCCGTATTTAAGGCAGGTTTTAAATATTGTAGGAAATCTTTTTTCAAGGTACTCTCTCGGCTTAAAGGTTATATCAAGATAAACATTGGTAGTTCCTGTCCTCAGCATTTCCATGAATATAGCCCTGGAAACCACGTCTCTTGGAGCAAGCTCACCCAGCTCATGGTACCCGGGCATAAACCTTTCGCCCTCTGCATTCTTAAGAAGGGCTCCTTCGCCTCTTACGGCTTCCGAGATAAGGAAACTTTTGTTTTCAGGGTGATAAAGAACCGTCGGATGGAACTGAATGAATTCCAGATCCATAAGCTCGGCACCGGCCCTGTATGCCAGGCTTACACCGTCTCCCGTAGCCACTTCGGGGTTGGTGGTATTGCTGTAAAGCTGCCCGTATCCTCCGGTTGCGCATACAACTATTCTTGAAGCATATATCTTAAACTTTTCTTCCGTCTCGTCATACGCAATTACACCCTTGCAGACATCGCCTTCGGTAATGATGTCAAGCGCAAATATCCTTTCATGGATTTGTATGTTGCTGCGGGTTTTTACAATGGAGATAAGCTTATCGCATACCTCTTTGCCGGTGGCATCGCCTACATGGACTATTCTTTTTTTGCTGTGGGCCCCTTCACGGGACAGTGAAAACTGGTGGGGACCGTTTTTGTCAAAGTTCACCCCCAGCTCACACAGCTTCTTTATATTTTTTTCGGCCTCAGTAACCAGCACCCATACGCTGTTCTCATCGCAAAGGCCTGCGCCTGCAAATATGGTGTCCCTGAAAGGGAATCTTCCTTGTCCAGAGGAACGGCTATACCACCCTGTGCCAGTACAGAGTTGCTTATGTTGATGTTTTCCTTGGTGAGAATTGCCACTTTATATTTTTCGGGTATCTCCAGGGCTGTATAAACCCCGGCAATACCGCTGCCTATAATCACAACATCATGGAACTCTCTTTCCAGTGCCTCGGAATCAAAATCCACAAGGTATCTTATGTCATCCAACGTTAAGTCCCCTCTTAATCAAAATGAAATAAACCTGAAGCAAAGTTTTTACAAAACTTCACTTTATTTTACCTCTTATTCAACTTCAAGCATTCTGTCCAGAGCTTTACGTGCCCTGACCCTTATATCCTCGTCAATCTCGATTCTATATTTCATTTCGGAAAGAGCAGTGTATACGCTCTTTAGCGATGTCTTCTTCATATTGGGACATATCAGTCCCGGGGACATGAGATAGAACTCCTTATCCGGGTTATCCTTTTTGAGCTTGTACATTACTCCCATTTCGGTACCTATGATGAACTTTTTGTGGCTTGATGAAGCGGCATAGTCTATAATCTGCTTGGTGCTTCCCACAAAGTCTGCGTAAGCCACTACTTCCGGAGCGCACTCAGGGTGGATCAGCAAAAGGGCATCAGGATGAAGTTCCTTTATCTTTTTGACCTCTTCGGGTTTTATCCTATGGTGAGTTATGCAGTAACCATGCCACAGGATTATGTTCTTTTCAGGTACCTGTGAAGCCACGTAACTTCCAAGATTCTGATCGGGAACAAATATTATATCCTTTTCCTTAAGAGACCTTATGACCTTCACGGCATTGGAGGAAGTGCAGCATATGTCGGATTCAGCCTTTACTTCCGCAGAAGAGTTTATATAACATACTACGGCCGCCTGGGGATGCTGCTTTTTCTTTTCCCTTAGTTCTTCCGCCGTCACCATGTCGGCCATGGGGCATCCTGCATCGATTTCGGGAAGCAGAACAGTCTTTTCCGGAGACAGTATCTTTGCGCTCTCTGCCATAAAATGAACTCCGCAAAAGACGATTACGTTTTTGTCGCTGTTTGCGCAGTACCTGCTCAAAGCAAAAGAATCGCCCACTACGTCCGCAATTTCCTGAACTTCATCCACCTGGTAGTTGTGTGCGACGATTACTGCATTGCGTTCTTCCTTAAGTTCCTTTATTCTTTTTATCATTTCCTGTTTATCCATTTTTGCAAACCACACATCCGTTTCCTTATATATTTAACTAAATATATTTAACTAAACTATTATCAAAACTTATCCAAATATGTTATCAATCTTATTATTAAACCTGCTGTTAAACTTATTATAAAACCTGTTATTCAACTTTTATTGAACCCGCTGTCAAAACTTTTTGTTGTCATCTGGTATATGGATTATCGTTAATCTTTTTAGGTCCACCGGTTGTTACAAATTATCAATAATCCCTTTCAGGCTTATCTGTTAGTATACGAATCATATTTTAATATTTCTCGACACCTTTGTAAAGTTTTAAAGGCAAAATAAAAGCCCGCTTTCAGGCAGGCCTTTTCACTCTCTCCATTACCGTTTTTTTGCTTTAGTTTTCCTTCCCATATTGCTTATCATGTCAAAAAACCTGTAGCCGGCAGGAGAAACGGTAAATACTTCCAATATATATCCGAAAGTGGTTGCAATCACGAATTTGTAATGGCCAAAATAGAAAAGAATCAGGGAGATTATAATCCATACAAAAGTATATATAATGGAAATGTTTTTTAACCTCCTGATCTGTTCAGGCCTGGTAATAGGCTTATTTGGCGTATCTCCCGGAGCCCATTTTATAAGAACCGGCAATCCCACAACAAAGGACAATGCCAAAAAAGCAAATATTACATAGGGATTCCAGAACTGGTGGGTATATTGGGCTATGGCTCCTGCAGCAACAAACAAGCCTATGGATGTAACCATGCATTTTCCGTATGTATCCATGTGATACCCTCCGGCCGCAAGCCTTAGCAGACCAAAAGTCAGAAGTACAACCAGAGTAGGAACAAAGGTGCCTAAAAGAAGAGAGACTATAACCAGTATCACGGTTTTAACCAATTCGCCAATGATCATCTGGAAGCCATAGTAGAAGATATGTCTTTTCTGATGGTTTTCATTAAGCTGCTGGGCAAGAAAATATGCACATTTATACGACCAGACATTGACAAACCTCACACTATCCTCCTCCTTTTATTCACATTATACACCATTTTTACAAAAAAATATATAAAAACACAACACCCTGTGGTGATTTACCACAGGGTGTTGATATATTTCTGGCAGAGACCTACTTTCCCAGGGCGTCTCCACCCTAGTATCATCGGCACTGAGAAGCTTAACTTCCGTGCTTGTACCCTCAAATATATATAATGCTTCAATAGATGAGAAGCCTGGATCTCTTCCTCTAAGACCTCTTTCCTCCTGCCTTGCTTGGTCAAGCCCTCGACCTATTAGTACCAGTCAGCTAAATGCATTACTGCACTTACACCCCTGGCCTATCTACCATGTCGTCTACATGGGGTCTTACCCTGCTTCCCAGGTGGGATATCTCATCTTGAGGTGGGCTTCACGCTTAGATGCCTTCAGCGTTTATCCGCTCCAAACTTGGCTACCCAGCTGTGCCACTGGTGTGACAACTGGTGCACCAGAGGTTTGTCCATCCCGGTCCTCTCGTACTAAGGACAGCTCCTCTCAAATATCCTGCGCCCGCGACAGATAGGGACCGAACTGTCTCACGACGTTCTGAACCCAGCTCGCGTACCGCTTTAATCGGCGAACAGCCGAACCCTTGGAACCCGCTTCAGCTCCAGGATGCGATGAGCCGACATCGAGGTGCCAAACCTCCCCGTCGATGTGGACTCTTGGGGGAGATAAGCCTGTTATCCCCAGGGTAGCTTTTATCCGTTGAGCGA
>JAMNYG010000165.1 GCA_023622945.1 Bacillota bacterium
CAGCTTCTTTGGAATAATCATCATCTCCCTCTTCATATCCTTTGGCATAAGCCAGGCTGTGGTCTTCCTGCACATTGTTTTTGCCAAATACCGTTTTTGCGACCGAAGCGGTTTGCTCTACGATGCTGATAAAAGGCAGCCCATAAATTATTGACTTTGCCCCAAAACGCTTTGCCCATTCATGTGCAATTGAAAGGCCGGTCAATGTTTTCCCTGCCCCGGTGGGAAGGGTCAAAGTGTAAACACCCGGCCCGTCAACATCTTTTGCCCTTCTAAGACAATCTTCCTTTACAGCCTGCCGCCATGCGTCAATCCTTGGTGAAGCACTCGACAATTTAGGATGAGAAAAGGGAGGGATTGCTTTTTCATGTATGCCGGGAATCCCGACAGCTTCCATTCTGTCTGCTGCAATCAGCAGAGAACATAACAATCTCACTCTAAGCCATTGATCTATGTCAATCTCATATCTCAGGTCAAACAGCCTGTCCTGTAAATCTTCAAACTGATCCTCGCTGATCACAAACGGCCAACGGGGCAGCAGTTTCTTCATCGTTTCATCAAAACTGGTATCATTTACCCAATCTGCTATAACATCGTCCAGGTTCCGCAAGCCGGTATGATGGCGGCAGACTATTTCTGCCGCCCATATGTCATGAGTAACACTGTATGTAAACCAGGCTGACGGTTTGGCATGATTTACACCGCTGCCTTTTCCGTCCAAATGCTTCTGGAATTTAGGATGTACTTTCCCCAAATCATGAGTCAGAGCAATATCTTCCAACAATTTTTCGTCAAAGTCCAGGTTTTGCCCGGCAGCAAGCTTTACGGCAAAATCAGTCACATTTCGCAAATGGTCAATCAGAAGTTTGCCGGGATGGCTTCTTTTTTCACCAAGCAGGGAACCAAGCAATGCATTCATCTCGGAAATATGTGACATCCAATCCCTCCCATGAAGCCAGGTGGAGCTTTTCACCGGCTGAATGGGTATAAACGGTGTTTATAGTTTTTACAAGCTGCCTTTCGTCGGTCAGACAAAAGGGCAGTGTATCCCTGAATACTTTTCTTGAGGCCAAAATGTCAATTTTTATGCTGTGATTTTCGGGCAAAGGCAACACGCTTGACAATGCTATCTTTTTTTCAGTAACCGGCTGAAGCGGAAAATGACCCAAATACCTGACATCTCCAATGGCATAGGCAGTGCCCAGGTAAGGGGTGTAAACAAAAGTTCCTTTCTCCAAATGTTGCCTTAATCTGTCCTCCAGTCCACCATGGACATAAATCCTGTATTTGGGCTGTCTGACAAACTGGTGTTTGACCCTTATACGGGGACTTTTTTGAGGATCTTTCATATTGCAAAAGTTTATTGTAGTGGTATACCAGGAAATCGGATTCAGTATGGACAAAGCAATCTTGGTACCTTTCATTTCATTCCAGTAATCCGCTGAAAAAGCTTCCTCATGGCTGCCGTTGTTTATACCTGTGATGGCACCAATCAGGCCTGCAACGGCAGTTGGCGGCGGCAAGGGAAATGAAACCGATGAGGTTGTTGTGTAAGGACGGCGAAACATGGCCATTGGCGCGCTTATATCAAATGCGACAGCCATTTGGGTCACCTCTTTATTTCGGTCAGTTTCTCACCGAAAACAGTTTTCAGTTCCTCGATTCCCTTCACCTTTAGCTCATTGTCATACCAGAGGTTTATGGTTTCAATCTGTCCCTGAAGTTCCTTTAACCGATTGATAACTCCGGCAATATCCACCACAAAGTCTTCCGGTGTCCTTATGGCCAGTTCTTCATCTTCACTGAAAGGTCTGCCGTCAGGTGCCGTAAGTTTCACTCTTTCATCCAAAGAGCCTGCTATTCCCGAAAATCCTTCCCGGTAAATGACCTCAATTAACAGCCTTGGCGTATGTCCTATCTTGCTGCGGGTTATCAGGTTGGCAGTTCCGTCCCAGAGCCCCGGTGCTATCCTGTCAACATCTTCATCAGTGGCTCCCGATTTATCAGAAGCATATTGATTTGCAATACCATAAACACCCAGCAGCGCAAACGGCACTATGTATTCGTTGCGGAAAGACCTTTGTTCACTGTTTTCACTGGTTGCAAAAGCCGCAGTTCCCTGAATAAGTTCTGCCTTTGCCTTATGAAGCGAACGTCCCCACTTGAACTGTACAGGGCCTGTCCAGGAAAAAGAGTCATTGCCGAGGGCAAACGTTACTCCAAAGAGCTTTGTATCTATGCACTTTTGAAGCGCTTCTTTATTGGTTGACACTTTGAGCATTTCTTTAAGTTCGTTAATTCTTGTATTAAGGGTTTTTGGTTCACCATCCACAAAAACAGGAAGACCTTCTCTTATCCACTGATCTCTGATCGTTCTCTTTATTCTTACGTCTGAGACCATGATCGTGCTTGTTTCAGCATCAAACCGGGGATGATTTGCATTCAGGGGATCTCCGTTCGGATTTGCATCCTTTACGCTGTATATGAAAAG
>JAMNYG010000129.1 GCA_023622945.1 Bacillota bacterium
TTCTGGAATGCCATGGGCTGGACAAAAAGAGAAGATATATATGTATACTCCAAGAATTCTTGAATATGCCTATATTCAAGGAACGATTGAAATATTTGTACATCTGAAATATTTGTACATTCCAGAGATGCTTGAAATACATGAAGCAAAACAGCATGCACCGATGGGGGACCATCACTTTTTTTGGTGCATGCTGTTTGAAACCGTTAAGACTCCCTAATTAATGTCTTTGCCATTTATCAAAATTCATGTCTTTTTCAACTGTTATAATTCGTGTCTTTGTTATGAGACTGTCAATCTCGGATTCCAGCTTCCTTATCTCTGAGGATATTTGTTTTTCTGAGCTGCTGAGCCTGCTCAGAATATGCTGCACACGGTTTCGAGCCTGTGCAACGCTCTCTTTAGAATTGTGTATTCTTGATTGCATGACCCAGTCTGCTATCAGCCCGTCGAAAAAGAAATCTGCAAACTTTGCAAAGCCATCGGTTTCGATATGGATACCGGCACCTATATTCACATCGGCCAGTTCAGCTTTGAAACGTCGAAGCAGGGACTGGGCTTCTGCCACATGGGAATGCTTGGCAAAGCCGGAAATCAGTCCACCGCCAAGAAGATCCCAGTTACCCCAGCCTTCAGCACTATTAAGACTGCTTAATGCACTGTCCAGTGTGTTTATTGCTCTCATGCCGACGGAAGTTGCCTCTTTGATTTCTCTAAGGTTACTTTTCAGTGAATTTAATCGCTCTGTTAAATCCATCAGCCTTTGTGCTGCTTCTGTGCCCGATTTTAAGAGAAGTTCCTTCTTTTGAGCATACAGCCTTCGGTATTTTTCCTCACAATCCTTATATTCCATCCGTCTGGCAGAAAGTTCCAAAATTGCATGGTTTACCATGTCAAGGTCATGGACTGTCTGGTCATACTTCAATTTTGCGGCAAGAGCCTCGCTTTGCTCCTTCTCCTTGCGTTTCTCAAGGTTGCCGAAAATGGAATGGAAGATGCTGGCCAGACTTCTGTTTTCAAGCTTTTGCACATCATAATTTTCCTTATCAAGAGCCGCTTTTAGCTGACGCACCTTTTGCTCAAGCTGTTGTTTCTCGTTCCGGAACTCCTGCAGCATGGAATCGATTTTGTGAAGCTTATGGATGTCCTGCTGGGCTTGCTCCAATTGCTTATTTATCTCGGTATACATGGCTAACCTCCATTTGCAGACAACAGTAGCTCTATATACATATTTATTCTATATGATTATAATTATAAAGGATAACTCTGGAAATAAAAAGAAAAGTTTTGGTTTAACTCTTTAGAAAACAGTTTTATGAAGCACTTTTAAGAGATTCTTTTGATGAAATCTTTTAGAGAACTGCTTGAGTAACTCTTTTAATGAGCTATTTTGAGAAACTCTTTTGGTAAACTCTTTCTTAGAACCTTTTTTTAGGACCTCTTTTAATAACACTTTATCGAGATCCACAGGAATGTCATGACCGGTAAGTAAATTGAGAATAAAAGGGGGCGGCAGGTCCGTATGAACAACAAAAGCAATGAAATATGGAAGAACGAGGACAAGTACGACAACTGGGAACTGCGAAAACACAGGTTTGTTGACGAGATGCGGCCGGTTTTATTCCAGTACATGGGGATCACCCCCGATTCCTATGTCCTTGACTGCGGGTGCGGGACAGGAGTGCTGGCACGCTATATTGCGCGCGGACTTGGAAGCGGAAGGGTATTGGGGTTCGATATAAGCAGGTACCTGGTTGATTACGGAAATGCCAGGATAGCTGATGAGAATTTGTCTGATGTTTGCAAGCTGGTTGTAGCTGATGGGTTTGAGCTGCCATTTGACGATAATACCTTTGACGCTGTTACCAATTATACATATATGGGCGTTCTGTCAGACCCTGTCGCCGGGTTGAAAGAGATGATCCGAGTTTGTAAAAAAGGAGGAACTGTTTCATCAATTACACCAGTAAGAGGTGTAGAATGGAAAGGTGAATACCCTCTTGATTTTGCAGAAAGACTCCATGAGCTTTATGACAGGCAAGAGGAGATCTATCGAAAGTATTTTTTTATCCCCAAAAAATGTATTTCCAAAGCGATGAATGGCATTCCCTGAGATATCCTAAAATGTTTGATATGTGCGGTTTAAGGGACATTCATATATATTCCTTTGCTTCTTGCTTTTCATACAATGACAGAAGGTGGCCAGTAGAATACAGGAAGTATCAGATTATAACAGGTATAAATGATGAGATAAGGATACTGACCGAGAGAAGCAGGATCAAGGAGTTTGAAATGCATGGCTTTTCGCAGGAGGATTTCACAGAATTGATAAGCTTGCTGAAGAAGAAGCAGGAATATCTGCTTAACAACATTGAAACCGACAGAAGCTTTGAGTGGAATGCTACGCTTAATATTATTGTGACGAGGATAAAGCAGTGATGCCAAGGGCTAAGAGGATGATCATGAAATTGGCTGCAAGGGGAAACAAAGCTGGATGAAATAAAATATCAGGACTTACAGCCTTCCATGATCGTATATAAAAAAGCGGAGATACACCTTTTTCTTAATGTGCATTTCCGCCGCTACCTATAATATTTGATAATAATTAGTTATTGAGCAAAGTCTGTTCAAAGTGTAATTTTAACCTTACTGCCATCACTGCTTGATACATCAACAAGGACAAGCTTTCCGAATGACCTTTTGGCATTAACCAGTTCTTTGCATAAGGCTTTTAAATGCTCTTCTTTCAGGGGAAAGTCAGAATACTTATTGGTGCAGCCTGCTATTATTGGAATGGTAACAGAATTTAGCACAAGCCTCAAGGGAAAAGGGATGGTGAAGCGATATCCGTTTGCCTCAACGCTGATTCTCATATCGTACCTCCCAATTACTCAATAACAATTTCAACAATATCGCCGGCAGCGCTCTTGACCTCTACTATCTTGCCTATTACTCCTTTTTCCGCCATAAGCAATATAGTTTGTAAATCAATGTTTTTCAGAGTTTCATTGCATGAAATCTGCGGTAATTGCAATCCGATTTCCAAAGCAACTTTTATCAACCCAAGGGGCAAATTCACTTTAACAATATCTCCTTTTGCACTATTAACATATATTTTTAGCAGCTTTTTGTTAAAATCCTTTTGCTCTTCTTCTGATACAATTCATGCCTCCTTAGGGCTTTCGCCTCTGAGAAGCTCATCTATTGTGACGTTAAAATAGTCTGCAAGCTGTGGAATCAATGTAATATCGGGGCAGGACAGGTCATTTTCCCACTTGCTTACTGCTTGGGAAGAAACTCCAAAGTATTCTGCCAGCTGGTCCTGTGTGATGCCCTTTTTTCTTCTGTACTCACTGATCCTTGAACCTAATGTGTTGGCCATATTCTACACCTACCTTCCATAATAAAGCTGTTGGTAATAAAAGTTATATAACTCTGAGCTTATTATTGCATCAAATAGGCATTGATTGAATAGAATATCCGTTGATTTTATCATCTGAAAGTTGATTTTGAGTCTACCTACAGTTGATATTGTTTCATAAATGGGAAGATGTTGCAATAATATAATAAGGTAAAAGAAAAAGGGAGGCTATTTCTAGAGACTGCCCTTTGATATACCCAATGATATGAACTGCTCTTTTATTCAATCATATATTCAATCATATAATAAGTAAATAATGTATTAACCTATATTATTTGCCTGGTTTCATATCACAGGCAATAGTTTTAAAGAGCAGAAGTATAGGCATAAGAAGGCGGCCGAAGAAAAGCTGGAACTGTGGTTCCTGGGTCTCAGGGGAATATACTTTCATTACCCAGTTGTTTATAATCAGCTCGTTCATACAATTTTCAATTACAGGCATATCGAAACCAGTCATTTCAGAAATTTGTTTAAAAGTAACAGGATTATTGTTCTCATCGCCTTTATAATGGTTTATCCATGCCGAAAGAATGCTTATAATCCTTGCGTCCGACAAATCACTGAACATGTCAGCTATCATGGCGGCATGC
>JAMNYG010000207.1 GCA_023622945.1 Bacillota bacterium
AATGTTATTCAAAGAGACCTCTCCTTCCTTGGTGGTTTTTGTTTGGTTAATTTAATTATACCAAAGAAGATTGGTCTCTTTTACTTTTATCCTACAACTATTTTACACCGAGATAAAAAAACTGTGATAAAACTGTTTTTCACGATAGTTTTATCACAGCATAACTACTTTTTACCATTGATTTATGATCTTTAATGTTTTATATTAAGTCTATACATTTTATATCAGTTCTATTGTTTCATATATCCGTCATTTCATATTTTCTTCTTTTTGTTCAGATTATTTTTTTGTTTTTTTATTCTTTTCATTTTATTGTTTTTGTTTAGAATTTTATAAATTTGCTTCCGGCTGCTCCGCAAATACTGCATTTTTCAGGAACGCTCTTTTCAATGTTGCCGCAAACCGGGCAGAGGTAATAAGATACTTCTTCTTTTTCATCAATGTTTTCCAGAGCTTCCTTGTAAAGCTTTGCATGCACCTTTTCTGCTTCCATAGCATAGGTGAATGTCCTGACTGCATCCCGATTGCCCTCTTCCTGGGCTGCTTTTACGAATTCGGGATACATGCTTTCAAATTCGTATGTTTCGCCGTTTACTGCATCCTTTAGATTCTCAGCTGTTGATAAAACCTTTCCGGCTACTTCCAAATGCCTCTGAGCATGAATGGTTTCTGCTTCAGCAGCTGCCCTGAAAAGCTTTGCTGCATTTTTCTTACCCTCTGCTTCCGCCTTCTTTGCGTAAGCCGTATACTTCCTGCTTGCCTGGGATTCACCTGCAAAAGCTTCCATTAAGTGCTTAAGTACTTTGTTTTCAGACATAACCTATACCTCCTTAATTTTTTCCAAATATTTCAAAAGCTTTGTTTCAAGGGCAAGTATATTTTACCCTGAAATTCACAGACGATTAAAGCTTATTACTTAACGCAATTTCAATTGACTGAATAACAACACTGTATACGCTGCAAAGATATACTCATGCAAACATCAATATGCTTAGCTGTCCTTGCACTTTTCCTGTTCCGAACATCTGGGACAGATACCGCTGAAATACATATCCCTTGTATAAATCCTGAAACCATCCAGACCTTTTTCACAGGTCCTGCACTTAAAGTGCCCATGAAAATCGGTATTTATGTCATATCGCGCTTCATTGTCCTCTATGGTTATGACTTTAACCAATCCTGCTTCTATTAATTTATTTAACGTATTGTAAATGGTTGTTTTGGATAAAGTGGGGATTTCCTCATTAAGGCCATGATAAATCTGTTCCACTGTAGGATGAATCCTGTGGCGGTCCAGGTACTCAAGCACTTTAAGCCTCTGATGAGAAAGACGTATGTTGTTGTCCTTCAGTTTATTTGTTATACCTTCCAAATTTGTTTTCATACCGTTCACATCTTTCCCTTTTTCTTTTAAGAATATCTTAAATGTAATTGTTGCTTACTTGTAATCATTTCAATTTTATTATAATTACAAATATCAAATCTGTCAATAAGAATTTTTTAAATCTGAGGGAAAAATTTCAGGTAAATATTCAAGCAAATATTCAACATCTCTTTATGAAAGAAATGCTTAAGTATCGAGGTAAGTTAACAAAAGATGGTCAGCAGAATTACATTATTAATTTAATGTATATTTTAAAGCTAGCATAATATGGGTATAGATAAAATGTGATGCAAATTTCTGATAAAAGGGAGGTTAAAGTATGGCAAGTTTTGCAAATCCATTTGCAGGCAACGTCCCGAGGAAGCTGACCAGGGAAGAACTGATCCAGGCAATAAGGCTTGATATTGCAGGAGAGCTTGAAGCTATTTTTGTTTATGACGCCCATGTACAGGCAACCGATGATCCCCTGGTAAAAAAAGTGCTTTCGGACATAAGGGATGAGGAAAAAGCGCACGTTGGAGAACTTATGACACTGCTGCGCCACCTGGATCCCGAGGAGGCAAAACATTTCGCAGAGGGTGAAGATGAAGTAAGGGAAATGCTCGAGGAACTGAACATTGTTGCAAAACCTCCGTCTGACAAGCCTGAAAGCACTGTAGGAAGCTTAATAGGTAAATAAGGAGGGGAGAATATGGATTTCTTGTCAAGAGAAGGTGCTCCCATTCCCGCTGAACTTTGGGAGAAAATTGACCAGGCCGTTGTATCAGCAGCAAGAAAGGTTCTGACAGGAAGAAGATTTATAAGCATTTATGGCCCATTGGGAGCAGGCGTTCAAAGCATCAGCGTCGACAACATCTCTGAATTGGATGAAACCGAAGGATGCATCTCTGTTATCAAGGGAAGAACATATCAGCAGATACCTTTAATCAGCCAGGATTTTTCACTTCTGTGGAGAGATCTGGAATTCAGCCAACAGGTGGGATTGCCTGTAGATTTATCATCTGCCATGCGGGCAGCATCATTATGCGCTCTGAAAGAGGATGAACTGATTTTCCGGGGCAATGATGAATTTGGGTATAAGGGTCTGTTGACCGAGGATGGAATTATAAGGCTCCCCATTTCAGACTGGGGTCAGGGAGAAAATCCGTTTATGGACATATCCAAAGGATTGGCCAAATTCATAGACAACGGGATTATAGGAAGAAAGGCTCTGGTCGTCAGCCCCAACCTTTTTGTCCATTTGCAAAGAATTCAGCCGGGTACCGGAGTAACCGAATATGAAAGAATAAGCCGGCTTCTTGACGGCAACATTTTCAGCACTCCGGTATTTAAGGATAACAAAGCCATTCTGGTCTGTGCCGAACCGCAGAATATGGATCTGGTGATCGGCCAGGATATGATTACATCTTACCTTGAAACCAGAAACCTGAACCATTATTTCCGCATCATAGAAACTGTTCTTCTGAGGATTAAAAATAAAGAAGCCGTTATTGTATTTGAATAATACCCGGTGCATTGAATAATGCCCCGTGTATCGGAATGTTATAATCAATTGCAAAGGTGACCATGATTTGTCTTAATGAGAAGAAATGTCCGTGAGTTCAGCTTTCTATGATTCTATATAAAATCATACGAATGATTATATGCAGAATCATAGAAAGCTGTTTTTTATCATATCGACATAATGCGCCATTCTTCTGGAAATCTATTGAATTTATGCAATAAAAACTATAAAATCTATATAAAAATAATAAAAGGAAGTGATTACATGGCAATAGTATGGACTCCCAATTTGTCTGTGGGTGTTGAACATATTGATCAACAGCATAAAATATGGTTCGAAAAGGCCAACGAATTGTTTGAGGCAGGAAAAGAACGGAGAGCAAAAGATTATATAAATACAATGATTGACTTTTTGGATGACTACACAAAACAACACTTCAGAGATGAAGAAGCTTATATGGAAGAAATCAACTACCCTGAAATCGAAGCTCAAAGGAAAGCACATGCAA
>JAMNYG010000050.1 GCA_023622945.1 Bacillota bacterium
GCAAGCTCTCTTAATCTTTCTCTGTCCTTTTTTGATATGGCCTCCATAATTATCCCCTTTGCTATATACTTGTTTAAATTATAGCATTATTTTAATACTTTCCGTCAATATGCAGATCAGCTTATTTTTCCCATACCAATAAATATCTCCAGAAGAGTTTTCGCCTGATCTTTGCTGTGGGTAAATATTTTCCGGCCAATAACCTGACTTCATCCATGGTCATATATGTATCATGCCTGCCATGCCTTTCCCAGGCTTCTCTTGCATTCTCATCATCTTTTCTGAACCTGCCGTTTTTTATCAGGTTCATTATAATATTGGGGAAAAAAGCACTGCCCCAAATAATATGGTCCGTTAATGATTTTGCTTTTACAAGGTCTAATATAATGAGCTTACCGCCTTCGCAAAATTGAGAAGCCACTCATAAGGCAAATGGTGTGCAGTAGCCGTTGTTATGATGACATCAAGGCTGTTGTTCTCAAATTCCATATCAAGAATGTTTCCGCAAATATACTCTATGTTTTGGTTTGGATGTAATACCTTTGCTTTCTCTATCATCTTGTCTGCAATGTCAACTGCAGTTACTTTTTTAACCTTTCGGGACAGCATGAATGAGAGTTCCCCTTTTCCGCAGCCGATGTCAAGGCAAGTCTCTGCACTATCCGGTACAAGTTTCATAAGCTGATTGAAATAGCAGTTGTTGTGATTCCATTTGGGCTCATCAAGCTCGGAAATTTCATTGAAATCAGCTTTAACAACATCATAATCTTCTGGATTAATTCCCCGCATAAATAAAGTTATCCTTTTTACCTTCCTTCTTATTATCCTTCTTACTATCCTTTTATTTCTTGCCGTTTTAACGGTAAGCACATCTTATTGTTTCTTTCCTGTTCTCAACACAACTACCATTATTGTCCCCACCAACTATTCAGCGGCCTTGAAGTTATAAACGGGCTTTATGATATCAATTATTTCAACGGTATCCTGAATATTGTCAATGATTTCATCCATCGGTTTATAGGCCAGTGCGCATTCATCCAGGGTAGACCTGTTAACGGTGGTAGTGTATATTCCCTCCATTGTCTTCTTAAACTCCTGAAGGCTAATGGTTTCCTTTGCCTTTCTTCTGCTCATAATCCTTCCTGCCCCGTGAGGAGCAGAGTAATTCCAGTCCTTATTGCCTTTCCCGATACAAATCAGACTTCCGTCCCTCATGTTTATGGGGATTAACACTCTTTCCCCTTTTTTGGCTGAAATGGCGCCTTTCCTCAAAATCATGCTGTCCAGGTCTATGTAGTTATGTATGGTGGTAAACTGATCCTCAATCTCAAAGCCCATTCTGTTTATGATCTCGTCAACAATAGCTTTGCGGTTATATACCGCATACTGCTGGACTATTCTCATATCATTCAGGTAGTTGTTATAACTCTCTCCCTGGACATATGCCAGCTGCTTCTTGATTTTTTGGTTCTTTTTCAAGAGTTCCTTGTATCCAAGTTCCTGGTAGTATTCGGCCACCTGTTTTCCAAGATGCCTGCTTCCTGAATGGACAACCAGGTATAATGCGCCGCTTTTGTCTTTGTTTACTTCTATGAAATGATTTCCTCCGCCCAAAGTGCCAATGCTCAAAATCGCTCTTTCAATATTAACATGTTTTTTGCAGACCAGATTATCAAAATTGATATATTCAACATATTTATGAGGTTTTCTCCTGATGTCAAAACCTGAGGGGATATAATCATAAATCACATTATCAAGTCTTTCAAAGTCAATCTTTTTCTGCTTAATTTTTATGATTTCAATACCGCATCCAATATCAACACCTACCAGGTTGGGCACGATTTTGTCGGATATGGTCATGGTCGTGCCTATGGTACAGCCAATCCCTGCATGAGCATCAGGCATGATCCTGATTATGCTGTCCTTTACAAACTCCTGGTCGCATAACTCCCTGATCTGATCCTTAGCTTCGTTTTCCAGATTATCGGTGAAAACTTTAGCAGTATTATATTTGCCTTTAATCTCTATCATATCTTCACCCAAGATTTTTATTTTTCAATAAGCCGGCAGGGAAAACACTTGAAATGTAAAAGCCCATTATATCCCCAGCATATGTCCGTTTTCCCTAAGCCATTTGCGCCTTTCGTTGTAATCAGGTATGACCGATTGCACAAGACCCCAGAAATCCTTTGAGTGGTTCATGAATTTCAGGTGGCACAGCTCATGCACAATTACGTAATCAATTATATCAGGAGGGGCCATAACCAGTTTCCAGTTCAGGTTTATATTACCCTTTTTACTGCAGCTTCCCCATATGGTTTTCTGATCTTTAATGACCACCCTGTTGGGAGCGGCATTAACCCTGGAAGAATACTTTTCTATTCTTTCTTTAACCACTTCAGAAAAACGCTGCCTGTACCACTTTATCAGTGCTTCTTGAATTTCCTGTTTTCTGCTCTCCGACGAAAGCCCGGGAGCTATGGATACGTACAGAACCCCGCCGTCAAGAGACACTCTGGCTCTGGGCAAATCCTTTTCCTCAATTTCAAGGACATATTCTTTGCCAAGGTACGGTAAACTTTCTCCGCTGACAAATTGTCTGCAGGTAATATTTGAATTTTTCTCCGTTACTTCATTTAGTTTCCTGGCAATCCAGTCTGCCTTTTTATGCAATATTTCCTTAATCTGCCTCTCACTGACCCGTAAGGGGGCGGAGACCTTTACCTCACCGTTTATGTCTATGGTTATTCCTATGGTCCTCCGCCTGGTTCTGACTAAAGTATAAGGAATTTTATTATCCTTAATCTCTATAAATCGTTTCTTATTATCCATATCTTCACTGACGTATAAGTTTATCCCCTTGGTTATTTTCAAATCCGTATAAGCAAAGGATTTGGCAACTTCCATCCATTTAAATCAAGCTTTTGCATCCCATGCTTCCCGGCCGCTCATTCACTTTTCAGATTTTGTGGATGCTTTATGGGAAATGGCATAAACATTATGACCGGTTAAATCATGACTTTCTTTTTGCCCTTTTGGCTATACATAAATATATTATCCCCAAAATCGCCAATGCGGCAGAAACAAAAGTGATCCACAAAGTATCAGGTTTACCGGACAGAAAAATCGACGTAGGTCCGTCAGCGCCGCCTATAATCCCTATGGAAGATGCTTCCTTTATGTTAACATTAAGATTATTTATATCAGTTTTAAACCTAAGAGATAAATACAGCAGCAATAAACGGTCAGAAAATGCACTGACAAGCGCTATTAAAGCGCATATGGCAGTGAGCGTTGCAACCGGCTTTGTTGCCAATCCCTTTTTCATATCTTAACTTGCCTCCATGTTATTCACACTTTTTATGTTTACTTCTTCGGGTTTGCTTTTTCCTCTTTCATTACTTCAGTTGTCGTTATCATGGCATACCATGTCTATCACTATGGCAAGGGCAAGGATTGTCACCTGGTCCTGGTCATCATCAATGTCAACGCTGTAAGTGTCGCTGAGTGAAAAAAGCTTCTTGGATATTCTGGCCACTATCCTTCCATCCTTCAGGATGTTGAATTCATGGGCAAAAAAGTTTCCTTCGATATAATAAACGGTTCCGGGGCTTGTTATGACAAAATCGTTTCTGAACAGCGCAAATCTTTTCCTGACATTAGCCACATGTTCCCCGCCTACATATATGTTATATTCGGGCATGAACCTGAACATCTTCTGTTCAATGTAGCACAGCTCATTCCCTGCAAGATCATATGGCCTGAGCTTATTTCCAAAGGACAGGATTTGGCTCCTCACGATAAACATGTCCCGACCGGCTTCATTTTTTATCGTAAAGCTGTCTCCCAGTGAAAAAATCTTCTGTCTCACCAAATATCTCATAACTTGCCTCCATCATTTCAGCAGAGCATCACGCCGCTTAAAACCTCTTTTTTTGTTACCGAATATGCCGATGTTCCTCCATCGCAGTATTGCATATCAGTTTTATTCATCACACTTTGCCGCTGCTTCCACCGCCGCCGAATCGCCCTCCGCCGCCGGAAGACCTTCCTCCGCCAAAGCTTCCACCTTTGCTCCAGGAACCGCTTCCATGGCTACCGCCGCCCCAGGAACCACCTCTGTAGCCTCCACCGCCCCAGGAGCCACCTCCGTAGCCGCCGCGGCCTCCGCGCCCGTTGTACATGCTGCTCCAGATTATCATCCTGATGATGGCAGAAGTGATCCTAAACCTGAAAAAAACTCCGTCAAATACCAGGAACATCACAAGCAGCATGAATACCACGCCGATGCCGGAATCATCGGAACTTTCATGATAAACCTCAGGCGGCACCATATAGCCATCGATACTTTCGTCAATTTCAACACCGTATTCCTTGGCCACTTCATGCACCAAAGCCGCGTATCCGCTTAAAAATCCTCTGTCAAAATCATCATGCCTGGTATATGGCTTTATATAATCCTCCCTGATACGCGCCGTCTTTATGTCAGGTACCGCACCTTCAAGGCCATACCCAACTTCTATCCTCAGCATGCGTTCATCCCTGACAAAAAGCATGAGTATTCCGTTATCCTTGCCTTTTTGCCCGATTCCCCACTCCATGGCAAGGTTGATGGAATAATCCTCCACCGATTCATCTCCGACAGAATCAACCGACACAAACACCACCTGCGCCGTCGTCTTGTCTTCAAGCTGTTTACCCAGGGCATACATTTTCCGTTCGGTTTCGCTGCTTAAGACATCGGCAAAATCATTAACAAAGAACGCTTCAGTGGGTGATGGGTACTTTGCATAAGCATTCACCGAAACTTGAAGTAAAACCAGTATCAGAACCGTTAAGATTAACGGCCTGAAGAATTTTTTCACCCTCAATCACCCCTTTCAGAAACAATCAGAAGGTTATCTCAGGAGCCTTCTGGGCTTCAGGATCAGCTACAAAATATTCCTTGGGACTAAAACCCAATATCCGGGCAATTATGTTCCCCGGGAACCTGGTTACTTTCATATTATATGCCTGAACGGCCTCAATAAATCTCTTTCTTTCCACTGCCACCCTTCTCTCGGAGCCTTCTATTGCGGTCTGGAGATTGGTGAACTGCTCGCTTGCCTTAATTTCAGGATAATTCTCCACCAGCACAAGAACATCCCTGGTGGCATCAGCAATTCTCTGATCAGCCTGCATCTTGCTGTTCACGTCCGCTGAACCGCTCATAAGCACAGACCTGGCTTCAGCGATGTCCTGGAAAACCTTTTCCTCGTGTTTTACGGCCCCTTTTACAGTAGCCACAAGATTATTCACCGTATCAGCCCTTGACTGCATCACGTTTTCTACCTGGCTCCAGCTTTTCTGAACTTCCTGGTCTGCCGTTACCAGATCGTTATAGGTGGACACCATACTTACAACAATAATTAAAACAACCAGTCCCAATACAGCCCATTTTAGCCATCTTCCGAAAGGATATGCATTTAAGCTCATCTAGGATCAACCTCCCCTTTATAATATAATACTATACTTATGGCATAACACAAAGAATTAAGCTTGAAACATTCTGTTATTATATTGAGTGTTGCTCTATATACAATATTACATCAATCATTAATACATGTCAACTAAAAAAATGAGATAGGTTTCGCTAAATCACCTATCTCCCGTAAATTATTGGCAATCTGTTCAAATTATCATCAGCACTCTGAGTTTTTCCTTGTTTTTCACACGAAATCCAAAGAATCGCTTGTAATTGTTTGTTACATCATTGTACGCCTTAGCGATTTTTCATGGCTATTGCAGCCTGTGCCTTTTCTACAATATTTTCAGCAGTGAGTCCGTACATTTTAAGAAGAGCATCAGGTTTGCCGGATTTTCCGAACTCATCCATAATGCCTACCATTTTAACAGGGACAGGGTAGTTTTCCGACAATACCTCTGCAACCGCACTTCCCAGCCCTCCCATGACGGTATGCTCTTCTGCTGTTACTATGGCTCCGGTCTCTTTCGCTGAGTTTATTATAAGTTCTTTATCTATAGGCTTTATTGTATGCATGTCGATGATTCTGGCGCTTATACCCTTTTCTTCAAGCATTTTTCCGGCTTCTATCGCCATACTTACCATGAGTCCCGTCGCTATTATGGTAACATCCTTGCCTTCCGAAATGGTAATCCCCTTGCCCAGTTCAAAATGGAAATTGCTTTCGTCATATATCACCGGAACTGCCAACCGTCCCAGTCTTAAAAATACCGGACCGTCGTGTTCTATTGCAGCCTTTACCGCGTGTCTCGTAGAGACCGCATCAGCAGGACATATGACGGTCATGTTGGGTATTGATCTCATTATGGCAATATCCTCTATGGCCTGATGGGAAGCTCCGTCTTCACCTACCGATATGCCAGCATGGGATGCTCCAATCTTAACGTTGAGATTCGGGTAGCAAATAGAATTCCTGATCTGCTCACAAGCCCTTTGAGAGGCGAATACCGAAAAAGTGCTGGCAAACACTATCTTCCCGCATGATGCCATACCTGCGGCTACCGCCATCATATTCCCTTCCGCAATCCCCATGTTGAAAAATCTTTCAGGGTATTTCTTCTTGAATGTTTCGGTCTTGGTGGATTTTGAAAGGTCGGCGTCAAGAACCACTATCCTCTCGTCAGCGCCAAACTCCGCCAAAGCGTTGCCATAAGCCTCCCTTGTTGCTATTTTCTGTGCCATATCACTCAACCTCCAATTTTGATAAGTATTCGTCCAGTTCAGCTATCGCCCGGTCTCTCTGTTCCTTGTTGGGAGCGGAACCATGCCAGCCTGCTGCATTCTCCATGAAAGATACTCCTTTACCTTTTATGGTGTCAGCAACAATCATTACCGGCTTACCCTTTGTCTTTCTCGCTTCGGCCAAAGCCTCCATTATCTGAACGTAGTCGTGACCGTTGACGTTGATCACCTTCCAGCCAAAGGCCCTGAACTTATCTTCAACCACTTCCGGTGACATTACTTCGGTTATCTTTCCATCTATCTGAAGCCCATTGTGATCAAGAAACGCTACCAAATTATCCAGCTTATAATGGGCTGCCGCCATAAGAGCCTCCCATACCTGGCCTTCCTGCAATTCTCCGTCTCCAAGCAATGCATAAACCCTGTAATCTTTCCTGTCAAGTTTTCCTGCCAGCGCCATTCCCACGGCGGCAGATATTCCTTGCCCCAACGAACCGGTGGACATATCGACACCGGGTACGGTATTCATGTTAGGATGACCCTCGAGATAGCTGTCAGCATGTCGGAGTGTCACAAGGTCTTCCCGCGGGAAGAAGCCTTTTTCGGCAAGTGTGGCGTAAAGAGCCGGAGCGCAATGCCCCTTGGACAGCACAAACCTATCCCTGTCCTCCCACCTGGGATTGCCGGGATCTACATTCATCTCATGGAAATACAACACCGTAAGAATATCGGTACATGAAAGGGAACCTCCAGGATGCCCCGATCCGGCGTTGTAAACCTCTTCGATGATGTGTTTTCTTATGATTGTAGCTTTTTTCCTAAATTCTTTTACCAGTTCTTTTAACTTCTGCTTGTCCATAATTGTAACTCCTTACCAAAAAATATCATTTTAAGTATACTATAAGCACATGTTATAAGTCCAGAGTTCAATTCTGTTCGTAAGATCTGAATCCTTCGCCCAGCACTTCCCTTATGTCAGCCAGGAACATAAAAGCCCTTTTATCCACAGATGCCACTATTGCTTTAAGGGGTTGAATCTGCCCCCGATCAATTACGCAAAGAAGTACTTTTTTATCTTTTCCTGTATACATACCCACTCCCTTTAATGCTGTAACTCCCCTGTCCAGCTCTTTCATTATTTTTTCAGCAATGATGTCAGAATGGTCTGATATTATGTAAACTACCTTGGCAAAGTTGACCCCTTCCAGCATGGCATCGATAACCCTGGATGACACAAACAAAGTTACAATTGCATAAAGTGCAAGCTGAAAACTCTGAAAAGCAATACCTGCAAAAACTATTATGCTGGTGTCGATGACCAGCAGCAACTGGCCTATGGTGGAATTGGGAACAAAACTATGTAAAATTCGTGCAGCAAGGTCCGTCCCCCCTGTCGTTGCTCCTGACCTGAACACCATTCCCAGGCCAACGCCCATAATGAAACCTCCGAAAATGGAATACAGAAGCAGATCAGGATTTGACACCGATTGAACAGGGCTTACCAGGTATTTCTCCACCAGACGGTTTGACAGAGGTTCAAGAGCATCTATTGCAAAGGACAAAAAAATTGTACCGAAAAATGTTCGGATCACAAACCTGTTTCCGATAAATTTCATCCCTGCAATAAAGAGCGGAACGTTAAGCAGCAGCATTGCCAATCCTACAGGGAACTTCCCTCCGGTCAGGTAATGGATTACCGTGGCTATGCCGCTTACACCGCCGGGAGCTATTTTATACGGTACAAGGAAAACATTTATGGAAAAAGCTGTAAGTATCGAGCCTGCGATTATCCATAAATAATCCTTCCAACTGCCGGGCAATCTTCGTATCAAGCCCATAATCCTACAACCTCTGCGCTTTATTTGTCCTGGATTGAACCTATATATTACTATACCCCAAAATATCAAACAAATCCAGCAAGGCCCTGCATTTAAGGTACTTTTTTTACAATTTGCGGAGCACGGTTAAGGAATGGGATCATTCCTCCCCGCATATTCAGGATATATTTTTTAAAATGTATGCTATAATTATGAAGGCAATATATCGCTGGACAAAAAGATATTATTTAAATTCGGGAGTATATATATGAGAGTTCTTCATTTAATCGGCGGCGGGGATGTAGGCGGAGCAAAAATTCACGTCCTTTCCCTTGTAAGGGAATTAGGCAAAAAAATCAATGTGAAGCTGATAAGCTTCAGACCCGGAGCTTTTGCTGACGATGCCCGTTCCATGGGCATTGATGTGGAAGTTGTAAGATCGGGGAACATCTTTTCGGATATAAAAAGGGTGCTGCAAATCATTAGGGAAGGAAAGTATGAAATCCTTCACTCCCATGGCGCCAAGGCCAACGTAATAGCATTGATAGCCAAAAATATTACCGGGTTGCCGGTAGTGACCACCGTACATAGTGACTACAGGCTGGACTATCTTCACAGCCTTCCCAAGATGGTATCCTTTGGGCTGCTTAACACCGTTGCCCTCAGGTTTCTTGACTACTATATCGGAGTCTCCGAGAGCACCAGCGACATGCTTATCAGAAGAAAATTCAATCCAAACAGGGTTTTTACCGTTCGCAACGGCATAGACTTTGAAAACACCATGCCCGAGTATTCAAGGGAGAATTTTTCTGCAAAATATAACATAGATTTGGGCAAAGATGACATAGTAGTGGGCATACTTTGCCGCCTGGATCCGGTCAAGGGGTTAAATGTTTTCCTGCAGGCAGCAAAAGAAGTTTTGAAGCAGGTGCCGTCAGTGAAATTCATCATCGGAGGAGAAGGCCAGGAGCGAAAATCCCTTGAGCGTAAAGCCGCTTCCCTTGGTATATCCGATAAGGTTCATTTCATAGGTTGGGTCAATGACATGTATGAATTCATGAGCTGCATAGATATAAACGTATTAACGTCCTTAAGCGAAGGATTTCCTTATGTGATTCTTGAAGGAGCAAGGATGAAAAAAGCAACCGTCAGCAGTGATGTAGGCGGAATTTCCGATCTTATCGTAAACGGAGAAAACGGCTTTCTCTTTGCACCCGGGGATTACAACAAGCTTGCGGAGCATATAATCACCCTTGTAAAAGACAACAGGTTGCGTCAGGAAATGGGAGAAAAGATCTACGGCAAGGCCAGGGAATATTTTTCCTTAAACAATATGTTTCAGTCCCAGATAAGCATCTACAACACCGTCCTTAAGGAAAAGGCAGCTTATGAGAAGGGTGTAGAGTATGACGTTATCATTTCGGGATATTACGGATTCATGAATATAGGTGATGAAGCGCTGCTGCATGCCATCATCAAGGATCTGCGCTCATTTAAGAGTGACATAAACATCATGGTCTTTTCAAAAAATGTAATGGAAACCATGAAAACCCATGGCGTATACTCAATAAACCGAATAAACCTGGTAAAAATGCTTCATGCCATGAAAAGGGCAAAACTCTTCATATACGGTGGAGGGAACATCATACAGGACAATACCAGCACACGGTCACTCCTGTATTATCTGGGCACCATATGGATGGCAAAACGCATGGGCCTGAAAGTCATGTTTTACGCCAATGGTATCAGTCCTTTAAGAAATTCAATAAGCAAGATGCTTACCCGCAGGATTGTAAACCGGGTGGATGTAATAACCCTCAGGGAAGAGCTTTCAAAACATGAACTTGAAAGGCTCTGTATAAACCAGCCCAGGGTGCAGATAACCTCCGACCCTACCCTGACCCTTGAAGCAGCCGATGACTCTGAGGTTGACGCCATATTGAAAAATGAAGGCATAGATGGGCCGGGACCGTTTATAGGCTTTTCCATCAGAAAGTGGCCGGGCTATGAAAAGTACATAAAAATCATAGCCCAGGCTGCCGATTATGTCATAAACCTATATGGAGCCAAACCTGTTTTCATTCCCATGCAGTATCCGGCAGATTTAAACATTGCAAACATGATAGTATCCAAAATGAAGGGAAAAGGATACATAATAAAGACTAAAAACAGTGTTTCACAGACAATCGGTGTCATAAAAAAAATGGATATGCTTGTAGGGATGAGGCTTCACTCCCTGATTTTTGCCGCCTGTGTGAATACTCCGGTTGTCGGGCTGGCATATGAGTCAAAGGTAGAGGGATTTCTTCAGTATATCAATCAGAACAAGGCATCTGCCGGACATATTGAACAGCTGGAATTCAATTCTCTTAAAGAAGTAATGGATTATGTATGGAACAACAGGGATGAAATCAGGATACAGCTTGAAAAAGAAGTGGCCGTACTTAAGAAAAAGGCTCTTGACAGCGCCCAAATAGCCGTGGAACTTATTGAAGATGATCAAAATATAGAATCTGCAGCAAAATAAAAAAATGAACACCGGAAATGTTTAGCATATAAAAATTTGGTTGTCCATGCAAAATTTATAAGTAACAATCAAAATTCGGAGGACACAATCATGCGAAAAACCGTAGAAATCCTCGGTGTTTCCATAGACTGCGTTACAATGAATCAGGCCGTCCAAACGGTAAAAGGCTTCCTTTCGGAAGACAGGGTCCATACCGTTTATACCCCCAACGCCGAAATACTCATGTGCGCTCAAAGGGATCCTTATTTTAAAAGCATTTTAAACCAGTCGGACCTTGTGGTGGCAGACGGTGCCGGGGTAATTCTGGCTGCAAGAATACTGGGGCTTGATCTTCCCGAAAAAGTATCAGGGATAGATCTGATAAAAAATTTTCTCTCTGAGGATATGGGCAGGAAAGTCAGGTACTATCTTTACGGAAGCAAGCCCGGGGTCGCAGAAGCAGCCGCGGAAAACATGCTAAGGGTTTCCTCCAGAATTGAAATAGCCGGCTGCAGCCATGGATACCATCCACCAGATAAGGAAGAAGAAATCATCAATCTCATTAATTCCTCCAATGCCGACATTCTTCTCGTGGCTTTGGGTGCCCCCAAGCAGGAAAAATGGATCCATGAACATAAAAAAGACCTCAACGTCAAGGTTTGCATGGGTGTAGGAGGAAGCCTGGACGTGCTGTCCGGTAATAAAAAACCTGCGCCTGAATTTCTGCGCCGGCATGGTTTGGAATGGCTTTACAGGCTTTGCAAGGAACCGTGGCGTTATAAGCGCATGATGGATCTGCCCAGGTTCATGCTTAAGGTATTGGCAGTTAAGGCTGGATTAGATAAAACTTAAGAATTCCTTAAAGTCTTAAAAAATCTTTAAAAAAGATCCTGAAGAAATTCCTGAAAACACCTTTAAAAAATTCATAAAAAAATTCCAAAAATAAAAAAGGAGGCGTATGCCTCTTTCTTATTTTCCATGATTACAGTATTTCTGTAATTATGTATTTCCGTAATTATGTATTTCCGTAATTAT
>JAMNYG010000209.1 GCA_023622945.1 Bacillota bacterium
GCGAACAGCCCGATGGATCCTGCTCCCGTAATAAGAACCGTCCTCATTGAGATGGGCTGAGCCATCACGGTATGCATTGCGTTTCCGATGGGATCAAACAAAGCTGCGTGGCGGTCGGGAATGGCATCCGGCACCGGCCAGACGTTTGTTGCAGGAACAGAAATATACTCGGCAAAGCAGCCGTCCCGGTCAACTCCTATGATTTCAAAGTCGGGGCAGACATGTCCGTGGCCGTTTTTGCACAGACGACAGTGCCCGCAAGTGATATGCCCTTCGGCTGATACCCTCTGTCCTGTTCTAAGGTGATCAACGTTGCTTCCCAGACGGTACACTTCTCCCACAAACTCATGTCCTATGATTACCGGAGGCTTTATCCAGTTTTTGGCCCATTCATCCCATTGGTATATGTGAAGGTCAGTGCCGCAAATACCTGCCATCCTGACCTTTATGAGTACATCATTGGGTCCGGTTTCAGGCACATCCGAAACAGTGACCGCAACACCTTTTCCCGGAGCCTGCTTTTTTACTGCTTTCATCAAGCCCATAAACATCATCTGCCTTATCACGAATTAAAATTATTAATGAATAAATATTTCAATGAGGTTCAACATATTAAACTATATGTTCATTATATTGTAAATAGTATAAAATGTAAACAGGTCCATAGAATTTTTTGCTGATAGAATTCACTAACTGGACTCCTTCGGCACAAAGTGGTATAATAATGTAGCACAAGGAAAAGGTGATATAATGGACTCATATCAGCCGCCGCAGATAGGAAAAAATATAATGATGTACAGAAAAGCCAAGAATATCAGCCTGGACGAGCTGGCAAAAAGGTCGGGCGTTTCCAAGTCCATGCTGTCCCAGATCGAGCAGGAAAAAACAAATCCTACGGTTATTACCGTTTGGAAAATCGCCCGTTCGCTGGATGTGTCAATAGAGGATCTTCTGGAATCCGGCGGAGACTCGCAGGTAGAGGTTCTGAGGTGCAACGACGCTCCGGTCATTTATTCCGAAGACAAATCATGCATAATAAGAATAAATTCACCCATACACATGACCGATAACCTTGAATTGTATCACATGACATTTAAACCTCATGGAAAGAACAGTTCAATGCCTCATTTTCCGAATGTGGAAGAATTTCTCACTGTGATATCAGGACGTTTGAAAGTAACGGCAGGAAGCCACACGGCCATTCTCAACGAGGGTGATACAGCCCGTTACAAGGCTGATCGTGAACATTGCATAGAAAACCTGGACGACACCGAATCCACTGCATACCTTGTGGTCTGGTTTCCAAAATAGGGCATGAGATTCACACTAAACATACAGACATTAAATATACAGACATTAAGCATATAGACGTCAAATATTCAGGTGTTAAATATATAGGCATTAAATATAAACAATGTATGTAACCATGCAATTATTGAAGTGGCTTGGAATTGCAGTTAAACTGTGTTCCGGAATTATAGGCGGTTATAAATTCATAAGTTATAGATTCATAATATTAAGGACTTAAGGTTGTTGCTTTACCTAATTCGTAAAAAAGCTGAGTGATAAAATGAAATGTAAAAAATGCCCTTACCTGAAACAGGGCGAAAATTTATCCCATGTGTCCAGGCTGATTGGCTATACGGCCAAGTGTTCACTCTCAGGAATATTGTTTGTAATTGAGGACATGGTCACGACTCCTGACTGGTGCCCGCTGGAAAATGAAAAAGGCATTGGAAAACATTCAACCATAATTTCCTCTTCGTTTTAAAACGTGGAGTCGTGCGAATTCTTCCCTCTCTTTCTCATCAAGGGAATTCTGTATATTGCTTACAAGTTCCTTGTAACGGGGAATAACTATACTTTTCAGGGCATTGGCTCTTTTCTGCGTCTTTTTTATATGGTCGGCAAGCCTGTAAATGGTGTTTTCCAGTTCAGCCAACTCAATGCATAACAGTTTTACCTTGTTAAAGCTTTCATATGCAAGATCGAGAAAATAGTTTGTTCCGAAAAAGCTGTAATTTACCTTTAAGTCATCTCCCTTCTGAAATTTAACGATTGGAATTTCAACACCCATTATGCTTCTGAATTTCAGGTCGATGCCGTTCTCCTCTTCTATTGCATATCCCACCTGCTCCACCACGCTTATCCCAAGGGATATGTTGGCACGCTGAAGGGCTTTGTAAGCGACGCTGAATACTTCCCCTATCCTCGACTGGATATATTCGGCATGTTTTATAAGGGACATCATTTCCATTATAAGGATGTTTCTCTTCCTGTCCAGCAGCTCATAACCCTGCATGGCCAGCTCAAGGCTTGCCTGAGCCTTCATGAGGTTTGCTTTTGTAGGAAATGTTGAAATATCCATAAAATCTCGCTCCCCATTTTGTTCTTTTGAGAACCGTCCCGATTTTTTTGAGATCGTCCCCATTTTTTAAGAACCGTTCCCATTTTTAGGACCGTCCTCATTTTTGGGACTGTCCCCATTTTTGAGGACTGTCCCCAATTTTTGAGAACCGTCCCCGTTTTTTGTCACCGTTTTTTATTAACGCCCGTAATACTTATCCAGTATGGCGGTATCCACCCTGTCCAGCTCCTCCCTGGGAAGGATGCTCAAAAGCTTCCATCCAAGGTCCAGAGTCTCCTCCATGCTCCTTCTTTCATCCTGAGCCTGAGAAATGAATCTCTCCTCGAATTGCTTTCCGAACTCCAGGTAGAGTTTGTCCGTCCTGCTCAGCTCATCTTCTCCTATTACCGATGCAAGGGCTCTTACCTCGTTAACCCTGGCATATGAGGAAAACAGCTGTGTAGCGCATGGTCCGTGGTCCTCGCGTGTGAATCCTTCTCCTATGCTGTCTTTCATAAGCCTCGAAAGAGACGGAAGAATCATGACCGGAGGATAAATGCCCTTTTGGTACAGCTCCCTGCCCAGGACTATCTGACCTTCGGTTATATATCCCGTAAGGTCGGGAATGGGATGGGTTATGTCATCGTTGGGTATGCTCAGTATGGGTATTTGCGTTATCGAACCTTCCTTTCCCCGTATCATCCCGGCTCTTTCATATATGGATGCCAGGTCGCTGTACATGTATCCCGGGAAGCCTTTCCTGCCCGGAATCTCTCCCTTTGATGACGATATCTCCCGCAGGGCTTCGCAATATGCGCTCATGTCGGTGAGGATGACCAGTATATGCATTCCAAGCTCAAAGGCAAGATATTCCGCAGCCGTAAGAGCACAGCGGGGTGTTGCGATGCGTTCTACAGGAGGGTCATTGGCCAGGTTTATAAACATTACAACCCTTTCAAGAACACCGCCCTGCATGAAGCTTTCCCTGAAATACTCTGCAACATCGTATTTAACTCCCATAGCCGCAAAAACTATGGCAAACCTGGTATTTTCTTCTCCCGGAAGCCTTGCCTGCCTTACTATTTGGGCCGCCAGCTCGTTATGGGGCAGACCGCTTCCCGAAAATATGGGCAGCTTCTGACCTCTTATAAGGGTGGTAAGTCCGTCTATGGAAGATATGCCTGTTTCAATGTAATCCCTGGGATATTTTCTTGAAACCGGATTGATGGGTTCTCCGTTTATGTCCCTTTTAACCCGGGGATAAACCTTTCCAAGGCCGTCAATAGGCCTTCCCAGACCGTCAAAGGTTCTTCCCAGTATTTCATCCGAAAGGGGGATCTCGAGAGGGTGTCCCAACAGGCGTATTCTTGAATTTGTAAGGGATATTTCCGAGGTTCCTTCAAAAACCTGTATCACCGCTGCATCCTCAGAAATATCCATGATTCTTCCGAGGCGGGTTTCGCCGTCTCCGACCACTATTTCCACAAGATCCTCGTAGGCTGCGCCCTTTATCCTTTCAACAACAATCAACGGTCCGTTTATGTTTTTGATTCCGAGATACTCTATGGACATGGCTTTCGCTCCCCCCTCTTTATTTAAGATTTTCAAGCCCTTGCCTGAATTTTTCCTTTAACCTTGCAAATGCTTCCGGATCATCATCCTTAACCGTATATTTGATTTTTATTACATCATCAAAGAAACCCGTTTCCTTAAGCTGTGACATGGGAATACCCTTTCGTATCACTTCATACGCCTGGTTATGAAGATAAAGTATGATATCCATCATATAAAACTGCTTTTTCAGTGAAACATAGGTATCTACAGGATGAAAAGCAGCCTGCTGCAAAAATCCCAGCCTGATAACCCTGCCCGTCTCAAGTATGAGCTTTTGCTCATCGGGGAGGATATCGCTTCCTACCAGCTTCACGATTTCCATAAGTTTGCTCTCCTCCCGGAGTATCCTTAGAAGCTCGGTGCGATATTTAATGAACAGGGGATCTACATTTTCAGCATACCAGCCGTCCAGGGCATCCAGGTACTCGCTGTAACTGGTCAGCCAGTTAATGGCGGGATAATGGCGTGAATATGCCAGCTGCCTGTCCAGTCCCCAGAAACATCTTATAAACCTTTTTGTATTTTGGGTAACAGGTTCCGAAAAATCTCCACCCTGGGGTGACACCGCTCCTATAACGGTTATTGAGCCTACTGAGCCGTTCAACGTTTCGAATTTCCCTGCACGCTCATAAAACTCTGAAAGCCTTGAAGAAAGATATGCAGGAAATCCTTCTTCAGCGGGCATTTCCTCAAGCCTTCCCGATATCTCCCTCAAAGCTTCTGCCCATCTTGAAGTGGAATCCGCCATCACGGCGATATTGTATCCCATATCCCTGTAATACTCAGCCATGGTTATTCCGGTATAAATGGATGCTTCCCTTGCTGCCACAGGCATGTTGGACGTATTGGCAATCAGAATGGTCCGTTCCATCAATGGTCTTCCTGTTTTCGGGTCGGTCAGCCTTGGGAAATCCTCCAGAACCTCGGTCATCTCATTCCCGCGCTCCCCGCAACCGATGTATACGATAATATCGGCATCAGACCACTTGGCAATCTGATGCTGGGTCATGGTTTTCCCGGTTCCGAAGCTTCCCGGGATTGCTGCGGTTCCTCCTTTTCCCACGGGGAAAAAGGTATCTATGACCCTCTGTCCCGTAATCAAAGGCTCGCCTATAGCCAGTCTTTGCATGGCAGGCCGTGGTTTTCTTACCGGCCACTCCTGAAGCATCTTAAGCTCGAAAATTTCTCCGGAAACCGTGGAAATTTTCATAAGGGTTTCTGTGACTCCGTACTCTCCGTCAGGCATAACTTCTTTTACGGCACCCTCTATCCCCGGCGGTACCATTATTCTGTGAGTAATGGCAGGGGTTTCCCGGGTTTCAGCCACAACCGTTCCCCCGCGCACCCTGTCGCCCGGCTTTGCAATTATATGGACAACCCACTTTTTCGGGCTTTCATCAAGACCTGCATAAACACCCCTTTGAATGAAAGGACCTGATTTTTCTTCAATGGCCTGAAGAGGCCTTCCTATCCCGTCAAAAATATTGCCTATCATACCCGGCGCCAGCCATACCGAAAGCGGCTTGCCTGTACCTGCAACAGGCTCTCCGGGGGTAAGCCCCGTCGTCACTTCATATACCTGTACCGTGGCAATATTGTCATCCAAAGCTATTACTTCACCGATCAGCCCCTGGTTTCCAACCATTACTGTCTCATGCATCTTGAAATTTCCCGCGCCCTTTACCTTCACCACGGGGCCATTGATCCTTAAAATTGTGCTTCCCATCCGGTTAAGAGCATTGTTCATCGCGTTATTCATCGTGTTATTCATATCATAACTCACTGCCACGTCACCTACTTAAGTCTATCTTCAAATCACATATTTCATAGAAATCATCCATGCTTTCCCTAAGCTTCTCAGACAACGTGTTGTTTACTACCATGCCTTTTGTACGGTTTACTGCACGGCATCCGCCTATGATATCATCATTGGTTTCCCTGAAAACAGTATTGGGAGGAAGTTCTCCCCTCAGGTTTTCAAGGGCTGAAGAGAACCTTGCCATGTCATCGGATGATATATAAACTTCAATTTCGCCTTCTCCTGCCATATTGCATGACTTTTTTATCTGGCGGGAAAGATAGGGAAAGTAGTTTTCGCCTGCCACAAATTCTCTTAATGCTGCTTTTACATCATTCAAGACAGTCTCAAAAATTTCATCCCTGGCCTTAATCAGCTGAAATCTCCTGTCAATAACAGCTTTGGCTATCATACTGTTCTTTAAGTTTTCTGCATCTGCCGCTTCCTTCTTAAGCATCTCATCCGCTTCTTCCCGGAATTTTTTCTCTTCCCGGTTCAGACTACTCTCCTCCTGGGCTTTTAACCTATCCAGGATTTTGTCCCTCTCGGCAATGGCATCCTTCAAGATAACTTCGTTAAAGAATTCCAACTTTTCCTGTACTGTTCTCAAAATACCACCTCAAATCTTCAGGCCAATGGATTCCTTGATATACCCGGTTATTGAGTCTTTCGGCCTGTTGGTACCGTGTCGGTCGGGTATTTCCACTATGAGGGGATACCTGACATTCAGCTTTATATGCCTTATATAGTCAGGTATAAGTCCGGCCAGCTTTTCGGTGATAAGTATAATGGCTGTATCCTTCCTTTGGAGAGCCGACTCCAGCGCGGCACGGACTTCGTTCAGCTCATGAACCACAGTTCCTTCTATACCTGCAAGACGCATCCCCGTCAGCGTGTCAACATTATCACTTATCAAAAACATCTTCATTGCGCATCACATCCGTTTCCGGAGAGGTTACAGCCTTCCCAGTATCAGTATGGAAACAATCAATCCATAAATGGCAATACCTTCGGCCAGTCCTACAAATATGAGCGTTTTCCCCAGGAGGCTGGAATCCTCGCTGATTGCTCCCAGGGCTGCAGAGCTTGAAACTGCTACTGCAATCCCAGCTCCTATGGTAGCCAGTCCCGTTGATAAAGCGGCAGCTATAAGGCCCAATCCATTGACTCCGCCTTCCGCCTGGGTTTCAGCCACCTCAGCATAAACATTGCCGTTGGCAAACATGATCACGGTAGATACTATCAGCAGGCAAAAGAATGTCATGATATTGATACCCAGCACCTTCTTTGCGCTTCTGCCGGATACTTTCCTTTTGATGCAGTATAACCCCAATACAACCATGGACAGTACCAAAACTATTGTTGCTGCAAGAATAAGTTCCATAATTTATCCTCCTTTGTTTCCGATCCTTTATATGAATTGATTATTAATCCGTATACCGGTTTCAATCTGCTTTTCTGTACAGCGGCTTGTACGGCCTTCCATCCCCCGTGAAAAACCTGCTGAACAGCTCGTAATACTCAAGCCTTAAAGCCTGTATACCTACAATCAATCCTTCAAGGCCTATTATGAGAATATTTCCGATGATTACAACCGCTGTGCTTCCAAAACCATGGGTCATTTCCGAAAGAATGAACACTGCCATAAACAGCCCTGCATGGTTTAAAGCAAAAGCGCTCAGCCTTATGAAAGATATTGTGTTGCTGGCAAAAGAGAGCACCGTATCAAAGAGTTCGAAGAACGTCTGGACGAAGAAAACACCTTTGCCTTGCGGAATGGCTTTTCTTCTGTGCAAAATGTTTTCCACAGGTTCCTTTACAAACATTGCCGCAAGTGACAGTATGAGTACAGAAACCGTCACGCCTGCAGGTACGACAGACCTGTTGTACAGAAGCAGGAAAGCAGCCCAGAAAGCAAGCACCAGATAAAACACAAGGCCTGCAACGCCGTTCCTGTCCAAAAAAATCTTTACGGGATCCCTGCTTTTTATACCATTTACAATGTTTATTCCCATGGCAGCGATTATGAAGACAACACCCAGGAAAATTCCTGCCACAAGCATGGTGTTTATGTCATGCATGGGGCTGATGAGGAGAGGTTTTATCCAGTCTTCGTAGCCGAATATGCTACCGTAAAGAAATCCGAATATTGATGAAGACAATCCTGCCCCGATGATAACCCCTCCCAGCGCTACTTTCATCCTGGCAAGCAAAAGGCCGAGGGCAAAGAGTGCAAGTCCCTGTCCCACATCTCCAAACATCATGCCGAACATGATAAAGTATGTTATTCCAACAAAAATTGTAGGATCGATTTCGTTGTACGAAGGCAGCCCGTACATCCTCACAATGGTCTCAAAAGGACGGAATATCCTGTTGTTCCTGATTTCCGTAGGTGGCTGGATGGTTTTGACCAGTTCCGGTTCCTCCTGGATGTAAACAACATTTTTATCCTTATCCAGCCTGGAAGCCAGGTCATTCAAGTCTTCTTCAGGCATCCATCCGATAATGTAAAATGATTCGCCGGTATGGGCAGCATATTTTCTGACTATGTTCACCCTGTTGAGCCGCATTGAAGAATAATACAGGCACAGTGCCCTTTCGCGGTTGCTGTTTATCAGGTTTCTGATTATCTGATCAACCCTTTTTTCCTCCGATTTCAAACTCTCTATTTTTTCCCTTATCTGTTTCAGGGCCTCAACAGGAGTGCCTTTGATTTCCTCTGATATACGCACACGTTCAAAATTAAGGGATGAAAAAACCCCATCCACTTTTTCACTGAACCGCCTTGGAGTAAAATAGATCAGCCAGACATAATCCTGATCCTGGGAAACCGGAGAAATAATTACTTCAAGTTCATCTATATAAAGTTCAAGCTGCTTGAATGTCCCTTTGGGCATCCTGCCAAAACGGAACTTCACGAATTCGAAATTAAAAAAGCTGTCAATGTCCACATTCAGGCCAAGGAGCAGTCCAATCTGCTTTTCCATTTGAAGGTATTTGTTAAGCTGTTCCCTGACATTTTGAAGATACTCCACATGCTGTTTGAATTCCTTTTCCAGGTAATCAAGCTCTGCACGGATATCTTCAACTGAGGTAAGACAAGTTCCATGATATATGCCTTTTCTGTCAGTCTCCTTTCCCAGGCCCATGGAATTTATCAGATCCGTACTTCGCGTCACAATTTCATAATAAGGGTTGTCGGCGCTGAAAGGTGATAGACCCTTGATATTTTCCAGAAAATTCAAGGCATTTTCCAGATGTATGTTACTGTCAATGATATAGTTAAAGACAAAGTCATCAAAATATTCCTTTCGTCCGACAATGCTCACAAATTTCATCCTAAGTACCGACATATTTCACACCTCAGATTCTGACGCCTATTAAATAACTTTTAATTTCATCCTTTGGCACTTTGTATCTTACACCCTCTATAATTGTTATGATATTTCTGATATCAAATTCCTTAAGATGCAGGTAAGCCATAAGCATTCCAAAGTTGAAGGTACCTTTGCGGAAATGGCTCTTATACATCCTGTATGCGTAATTCATGGCATTTAATTCCCAAAGATGCTCATCATCTCTGAAAATATCACTGTATTTTGTTTCCGACACCAGCTGCCTAAATTCATTTGTATCCCCGCTCTGGGTGAGAGCCACCAGCTCTTTTCTGGTCAAGTGGTACCAGTATGGTATTATGTATTTATATATCATTTCGGCAGGCAGCTTAAACAGTTTTTTGCACCTGTATATCATTTGCAGGTTTGCAATATCTGTTTCAACCCCAAGCATATTGGTAACACTCTTGAGATCGCCGCCTGAAAGGAGTTTGTCCTTCAGATTGAGTACTTTCATAAAGTAATAAATGTCAAGGGACGTTTCAATATCAAAAAGGTTATTCTCCCTGAAATTACCCAAAAACCGGGAAAGCACCCTGTAATATTCGCTTCCCTTCAAGTTCATAATAAAGTCGGGCAGATCGGAAGAATTTACAAGCCTGTTAAAATCAAGAGCGCTGTATTTTTTTAAAAATACCAGGGTATTTATTATAGCCTCATTTTTTCGGCCTGTATAAATAATCCTTAAAAGCATCTTCAGTTCTTCCACTTCATGCCTGAGAAAAAGTGCCTTCATGAATTCTCTGGCATTTCCTTCAAGAAAGCGCATAAGCTTTACATAATCATCATGATGGGACGTGCTAAAAAGCTTTTCCAACTCTCCCCTGTGCACCAGGTTTTCATTAATGGAAGCAAGCACTTCCCCGTAACCCGCACTTTTCTTAAGGTATGCAGCGATTTCTCCTACAGTCTTTTGGGTCAGCAATTCTTCGTAATCCTGCTTTGTGAGAAGTTTGCCAAAAAGCGCTCTGGTCTTGGCATTTACCGAAGTATAACCTATAACGGGAATCGGCAAGGTTTATTCACCGCCTGTACAGAAAATTAGCCATTAGCATTATCCTTTAATATCAGCAGTTAATATTAACTGTTCATGTTAACCGTCAATACCAACAGTTAATACTAACTGTCAATATTAAACGTCAGACAGTCAATATAAACCGTTAGACATTTCATATTAACCCTCAGGTTTTTAATATGCGTTCAACCAATTCCTCCACCCACTTGCTTCTGTTTTCTTCCAGCTTTTTTCTTAATGAGGCAACCTCTTCACCGGTTCTCAGCTTGATTTCTTCCACCTGGGTTTTTGCCTGCTCCATCTTTTCAGCCTTGATGGCATCAGCTTTCTGCCTGGCTGAAGAAAAAATCTCGTTCTTAATCCTCTGAATTTCTTTCTCTATATTATTTTCTGACTGCTGCATCTTTTCTTTTGCCTCATCCACTATTTTGTGGGCTTTATATTCACTTTCCATTATCTGTTTAATGATATTAATATTATCCAACTTGCTTCCTCCTGTTTTATCAAAAATATTAGTTAAATTTTTCACATTTTATATATGTACTTGATAATAGCACACTTTTGGAGCATCAGCAAATCCTGTTTTAAGAAAATTCAGATGCTTATTGACTAAAAATTCCAATTAAACATTATTAGCAGTGTCTCATGAGACACTGCTAATTTTCCCACCTTTTTTGCTTTCATAATCGTTTAATACATATGACTTTTATAATCTTCCAAAAATATAATTTTTTAATCATTCAGATACCTTACCTTCATACAAATATCCTTTCAAATATCCTTTTCAGCGTCATCTTTCATCCGGGCAGCAAGGTACGTCAACGTTGTCCACAACCACATCAACTCCGTCCAGGTTCCCGTAAAGCACGTTTATCTTGTATTCAAACCTTCCTGCATCTTTATTGAACTTCTGTTCAAATGTTCCCCACGCAGTACCGGAACACCAGAATGTCGCAAAGTTGTCCCTATTTATTTTGGGTGAAAAATATATCTTTTTATTCACCATATCGCTCTTAAAACCCGTAAGGGCGGTCAATACTGCCCAGCTGGCCATGGATCTGGCGTAATGATTTCCGCATTCCACCTCATTCCACGGGTTCCTCCTGTATCCGTCATGCCTTTCCCTTACTGCTTTTACTATGGTCAGACCTTCATCCACAAATCCTTCATATATGAGATGGGCTGCCACCTGATATTCAATTCCCGTCCAAACCTCGTCACAGTATACAAACGGAAGCTTCGGCCTGCCTCCATGAGGCCAGCTGCACAGAAGAAGCCCTTTTTCATCGTTCAATGCATAGACCCTCTGGACATTATGATGGTCTTTGAACGAAGTCCTGAAATTATATTTAAAGATTGACCGGACGGCCTTCTTTACATGATCCTCAGGCAGTATATAACCCAATCCTGCAACGTGGCACAAAAGCTGCCCCAGCAGCTGGTCTGACAGGCATCCTTTTCCATACTGGTACTTATACCTGTTTACATCATCAATCTGTTGAATGTAGTATTCCCCGCCCCAAAGCAGTTCGTCCATTCTCCTGCTGCCCTTCTCCAGGGCTTCACGATATCCTGATGCGCTCTCACTGTCTCCCATTGCCTCAGCCATTTCCGCCATTGCCTTCAATGCTCCGAAAAACATTGAGTTAACCAGGGAATTGGGTCCGTAGAATTCTATATCATATGTATTATGCTGCTGGCTGTCCAGCACAAAGTCGCCGTCTGAATCCCAGTAGGAAAAAGCAAAATCCATGGCCTTCTTTGCTCCAGGCCACATCCTCTTAAGGAACTCATTATCTCCGCTAAGCTTCCATTCCCTGTACAGCCGTATTATTGTCCCCATCTGGCCGTCAGCCGCAGGGTGAAAATCCCATCTTGGCTTATCAAACACCGTTCTGGTTCTGAAGGCCATTTTGCTGGTTTCATCGGTTTCCTTAAGGAATTCCACTGATCTCATGCTTCTTTCCAGGGAAGGGAACAAAAAAGCAAGGGTTTGGGCATAGTTCCATACATGGGTGCATGACCCTTCACAGCAGCCCGAATCGTCAAAGCAGCCCTCCCAGCCCAGGAAGGTTCCGTCCTCAAGCCAGAAGCAGGTGGTGCTCCTGAGCACAGTAATATTGCTTGATACAGCTTCCAGCACATAATCCGGCAGGGTGCTTTCAAAAAACGCCTTTTGAAACTTCCTGCTCTCGGCTTCGAGCCTTTGCAGATTGTCAGCGACATATTTGCCTACTTCCCACGCATTTTTAAAAAGTACGGCATAATGATTTCTCACCGTTTCAACGCAACAGCAGGAACAATTACATTCCTCCTGCCATCCCTTCACCCGGTTTGGGAAATGCCAGGTCAAAATGAAGGTAAATTCCTTTTCTTCGGTTGGATTAAGTTTGCAGGGAACACCTACGGCACCAAATCTTGGAAATGCAATTCTGTTACCCTTTCCGTCCGTTCTGGTGATCTCTGTATTTTCCTCAAGCAATCCGTCTTCCTTAAAATCGTCCCAGTAATCGTGAATGCCGTCCCACCATCCACCCTCAACGTTATAAAGTTTACTTGTTATATTGCTGTCGGTGGTCAGGAGGCACATGCTGCCATATCTTAAATCATTCTCACTGAAGGCATCGGAGTACATGAATATGCCGGATACTTTTTCGGTACGCCTGTATTCATTTATGTTTCCCGTGAAGTCATCAATTTTTAAACCTCCAAAGGGATTGAAGCCTTTAAAGCCTACGGCATTCATCAATGAACCGGCAATGGTCACATCAACCGATGATGGGGATATATTGCGCACTTTGTATCTCAGAATGGCACAAGGTATTCCTGAGTCCTCCGGATTAAGGGGTATGAAAGGTGTGAAAGCTTCCAGGGACACTTTGACGGGCAGTTCCGTATCCTCAAAATCCACGGTGACAAAAGGATATTCCCCGCGAAGGGTTGATTTTTCAAACCTGGGCAGCCCGTTAACACCACCCTTATTATGCCCGTGGGATTCGGAAAACGGCTGGGTGCACTGTGCTTCAATGACCTTTGCTACAGGAGTCTTGCCTTCTTCCTTTACATAAATAGCGAAGAAGGAGTAGGGCAACACCTGGCCCTTTGCAGGTTTGTTGAAAATCTCCCAGTCCCTCAGCTCACCCCGGGCTCCTACGGAAATATTGCCTGTGCCTATTCCCCCAAGCAGAAATGCTACTTCCCCGGCATCACCGGAAAAACTCCTCTGTTTGCCCATTGAATACAGCTCTTCCTTTTTATAAACATTTGCAGACATAACACGCCTCCTCCACAGAAAATACATTTCTTCACGAAACACACCTAAGCAGGTCTTTACTGCCGACCTTCCGATACTTTACTTCTTGTTATTATCATAGCAAAATTTTGTCAACTGATATATCTGATATTTGCTATCTTATTACTTTATTTTTACCTTGTTGATTTCAATCCTTACAATTATCTTTGCCCTGCGATGTATTTAGCAGTATAATGTTTTTTAAGAGAAGTTTTACAATAAACAGCCGGCATACATTTGGCCAGTATTCATTTGCATTCATTAATTATGAAAGGAGCGTAGCTATGGAGTATAAAAATGACAGGGTGTCCGGCATCAACATAGCATATATCGGAGGAGGCTCCAGAAACTGGGCGTGGAGCCTTATGAGCGACCTGGCCCTGGAAGAACAGCTGTCAGGAAACGTTAAACTGTACGACATTGATTTTGAGGCCGCCCTTTTAAACGAGAAAATAGGAAACAGACTTTTGAGCCGTGATGATGTAAAGGGAAAATGGGCTTACAAGGCCGTAAAGACAATGGCTGAAGCTCTTGAGGGGGCAGATTTCGTCGTAATATCCATTCTTCCCGGAACCTTCAGGGAAATGGCTTCCGATGTCCACCTTCCTGAAGAGTACGGTATCTATCAATCAGTGGGAGACACGGTAGGACCTGCCGGCCTGGTAAGAGCCTTAAGAACCGTTCCCATGTTTGCTGAGATAGCAGAAGCCATAAAGAAATATGCTCCCAAAGCCTGGGTTATAAACTATACCAACCCTATGACCATATGCACTCGTACCCTTTACGAGGTATTCCCCGATATTAAAGCTATAGGAAGCTGCCATGAGGTATTCTCCACACAGGAGCTTCTGGCTGCTATGCTTAAGGAAATGAAAGGTATTGAAGTGGCCTCAAGGGATGACATTAAGGTAAATGTCCTTGGTATAAACCATTTTACCTGGGTAACCAGGGCCAGCTACAAGCACATCGATCTCATGGAGCTCTTTAAAGATTTCGCATCAAAGTATTATGAAACAGGTTTCATTCCCAATAAGGAAGAGTATGATGCAGCCAGCTATTTCAGGTGCTCCCACAGGGTTAAATTCGACCTCTACAAAAGGTATGGAATTCTTGCCGCCTCAGGAGACAGGCATCTGGCTGAATTTCTTCCCCCATGGTATCTGAAGGACCCCGAGACGGCTGACAAATGGGGCTTTGGCCTTACTCCGGTAAGCTACAGGATTGAAAGAAAGAAAGCTCTTGATGAAAAATGCAAGCGCATTGTAAATGGTGAAGAGGAATTCGTCCTCCGTGACTCAGGAGAAGAAGCGGTGCGTGAATTCAAAGCCTTACTTGGTCTCGGTGACTTTGTCACCAACACCAACATCCCCAACAGAGGCCAGGTAGAAGGACTTCCCCATGGAGCAATCGTGGAGACAAATGCTCTGTTTTCATTTGACAGCGTCTCTCCTGTATTTGCAGGAAAGCTTCCCTTCGATGTCCAGAGCATAATCGCCACACATGTTGCAAACCAGGAAACCATAATAAAAGCAGCTTTGAACAAGGATAAGGAACTTGCTTTCAGAGCCTTTGTAAACGATCCCCTTGTAACCATCGACATAGACAAGGCAAGGGAACTCTTTGAACGCATGCTGAAAAATACAAAGGAATACCTTCCCGGATGGGATATTTAGAGGTAAAGGGACACTTCTCAAGCTACGAAGTAATACTTCGAAGCAAGAGAAGTGTCCCTTTTCTGCTTACTGGGAAGCGTCCCCATACCTTAGCTTTGAGAAGTGTCACCGATTTTTTCATTCTTCCCAGTTCTTGCACACATCCACCCATGAAACGGCATTGGAATACCGTTCCAGCTCATCAATGGTAAGTTCAATGGCGCTGTTGCTGCTGCCGCATGCAGGAAAAACCGTCTTAAACCTCTTCAGTGAAACATCCAGGTAAACCCTGACCCCTTCCTTCACTCCGAAAGGGCATACCCCGCCTACAGCAAATCCGGTATATTCCAACACTTCTTCCGGGGATAACATCCTGGCCTTTGTCCCAAACTGGGACTTATATTTTGAATTGTCAACTTTTGCATCGCCGGCCGCAACAACCAATACGCATTTGCCGTCCACCATAAACGCCAGCGATTTTGCAATTCTTTTGGGCTCGCAGTTCAGGGCCTTTGCTGCCAGATCCACCGTAGCACTTGAAACATCAAACTCAAGTACCCTGTCTTCCATGTTCCATTGCCTGAAATATTCCTTAACTTTTTCAATACTCATTTTGCATCTCCTCTTCCTGTGTATGTTTGTTTTCCGTATGTTTCATCCGGTGTTTATGTTTCAGCTATTTCATCCCGTTAAACTCATGTATCGCATCAATCATAGCAACGATATTTTCAACAGGCGTATTGGCCTGCACATTATGTATGGCATTGAATACATAACCGCCGTTTCCTGAGAAAATCTCACACCTGCGGAGCACCTGTTCCCTGACTTCCCCTGGCGTTCCGAAAGGCAATACTCTTTGGGTATCCACACCACCGCCCCAAAAAGTAACTTTGTCTCCGAACCTTTCCTTGAGTATTTCCGGCTCCATCCCCGCCGCTGAGCACTGGACAGGATTTATTATGTCAAATCCCGCTTCAATGAGCAAATCCATAAGAGGCAATATGGCTCCGCAGCTGTGCTTGAAAGTTTTCCAGCTGGTGTTTGCGTGAATCCAGTTGTTTATTTTTTTGTAGTAGGGCATATACAGTTCACGGAATGTTTCGGGAGAACAGAATGTGCTGTGCTGGGTGCCAAAATCGGTGCCGCATACGTAGATCACATCTACAAGATCTCCCACTGCCCGGTGGAGTTTCTTAAGATTTTCCAGTGCAATGTCGGTCTGTTTTTCAAAAATGGCATGCAGATAGTCCTTTCTTGTTACAGTGGAAACATACCATTCTTCAACATCTCTTATCCCTTTGGGATGTTTCAGTCCCGGAGCAGGAACCAGTGCAATATCCCCCAGGGCGGTTCCGCCGAAGTTGGCCACAATACCTTTTCCCGTTTTGGCTGCATTTTCAATGGAAGTCTTGAAATATAACAGGTCTTCATCGCTGATGGGGTTAAACTCTTCCAGGTTGTCTTCAGGATTCAGGTTGTCCTCGTCAAATTCCTCCTGGCGGATGATGGCATCAAAATAGTATCCGCCTTTGGGCATTTTTCCGCTTGGCGGAACTGTCGTATCTCCTCCCGGATATATATACTTATTGCCCTGCTCATCTTCGGTGATGTTGAAATGCCTGCTTACCAACACCTCGAGGCCTGAATCCAGCCTCCACTCCTTCCAGTCCTCATTGGGAAAACCAAACATTGTATTCCTTCCGCTTATCTGAATGGTATCAACTCCGATTATTTCCTTCAGATCATCTTCGATCAGTCCCAGCATCTGATACGGCTCATAAACCTTTACGGGCCTTTTCTCCAAACCGTAATAATCCCTGAGGGCAGCCACACAGGTCACATGCATGCCCGTAACCGGGGTGCCGTCAAAATCAATGGGTACCCTGTCCGGTTGCCTGTGATTTAATGCATCCTGCAATCTTTTTTTGGATTCCATACATAAACCACCTTTCCGTACTCGGCGCATTTTGATATGAAACATTTTTTGAAGGCAGATATGTTAAGTCACAGCAAAAGTGCTCATATAAATGATACCATATTTTTTGATACACACGAAATGTGTCCCTGAATCCGGATTTTTTCAACAAGAAGGTTACGAACTTTTTTGTTATGTAGCCTTCATAAAACACAGAACGGTATAAAAATAAATAATGCTATAAATAAATTAACCGCCATTTAAATATAGACGGTATAATTTAAACCACTTTTTCTGTCAGGTGGTGTATTTTTTTCCAGGTGTAGCTACCTTATATACATACAATAATCCAGAATCACATTGCCCTTTTCATCAGGCGTGGTGAATCTGGGGCAGTTATACCTTTCAAAAAACCAGGGTTTGTTCTGAAGCAGCCATCCTCTTTGGGATATTTCATTTATGCACATGATATGAGGTTCAAAGCCGTATAACTCACCATTGTCTTTGTTTCCATAAACCCAGCAGACAGCTATGTCCCCTTCCGGAATATCTGCAAAATCGTATCCTTCAGGAACCGGAGTCCCTGCCGGGAAGAACATTCCTATCCAATACTCAAAACTGTCATCCACATTTCGCATAGCGCCAAGATATGCATCTCCGTTTTCGGGCAGTACACCAAGCTTTTCGATTTCATCAAACCATCCGTTTTCGAACCATTCTCCCCATTTTGCGCCAAAGTTGCCATCAACTCTGTCACTATCGGTATAACGTTTGCCTATCAGGCGAAGGGCAGGCAGATGTTCCTTGTAAACCTTGATTATCTCTGCACCCATTCATTTCTCCCCTCTCATAATAAAAATGATCATTGCTTCGGACTCAAATAAAATAACGGCCATCTTTTTAATGTTATGATATATTTTGCGAAACTATAAGTCAACCAAGCATTTGTTAATTCAATCAATCTATGGTACCATTTAATTGACTTGAAAAAATCTGATTTGAATAATTCGATCCGTTGTGCTGTCTAAAGCAGGGAAATGATATATTACGGCATGACAAAAAATTATTCATTGCTTGGGCATGATCTGCAATGGTCAGTGTAAAACCACATATTCATGTCAGGGAGGCCGGAATATGAGAAAAAAATACTTGGTAATTGCCGCCATTCTTGCTGTTTTAGCCTTAGTCCTTTTAACCATACCGATATTGAATCTTATACTGCCTGAAACCCGTGAATCAGTGTTGCCCAACGGATATAAATGCATCAGCTTCAATAAGCAGGACGGTTTATTCTCGATAGAGTGCGATGTAACGGTGAATTCCCTTGAGAAGGAAACAGCTGTAGGGCTTACATCCCTTAACTCCGGAAACACGGAAAATATGCCTGTTATGATCAGTATTGACAGGCAGGGATTCATAAGGGCTTCAAACGGGTCAAAGAAGTATTCATTCCAGAGATATAAAATGAAGGAAAATGAAAGTTTTCACCTGCGCATGGTTGTTAATGTGGCGGAAAAGAAATATTCCGCATACGTAAAGCTTCCGGGGTATACCGAGAGGCTTTTGGGTGAAAATATGGACTTTTCTGAAGAATCGCAGGATATCGCCTCGCTGGACAGCATAATCCTGGCATCAGACACAGAAGCATTGAAAATCGATAACCTCGTTCCCCCTTCACGCAAGGAAACAGCCATTAAGACCATATGGGCCGTAAATGACGGAGAAAGAGTACGGAAAGATGATCTCAACAATCCCAACAAGGAATCAAACTCCGCGTGGGACGGCAAAAAGGTAAAGCTGTTTGGCGGACGCAATGAAATCATCGCATTTCAGCTGATTGTTGAAGCCGGCGGAAAAGGAATTAACGAGCTGTCGGTAAAATTCCCGGGTCTTACCCACAAAGACGGCAAATCGGCTATAAAATACGTTCCCCCTGAAAAGGATCCAACATTATATGTAGGAAGACCAATAAGCATCTTTTCCGAAAATTATATGTTTGTATCCGAGCATTCCAATGCCAGCTGGATTTGTCCTCCTACAGGAAATGCGTCACCGAATGATGCCCTGGGCTGGAAGCCGGTGCAGCTCATTCCTGAAAACGCAAAGCAGGGAAAAGGAGGCTTCCCTTTAAAAGTCGAGCCATATCAAAACCAGGGCATCTGGTTTGATATATATACCGCCAAGGATCTTCCTGCAGGAGTTTACGAAGGAGTAATCACGGTATACGCAGACGGTGAAAAAAGGGATATACCGGTGGAGCTTGAGCTTTTTGATTTCACCCTCCCTGATGAGAACAGCATGCATGCGATGCTGTATTTTGAAAGCTCTCAGCCGGAGATGTATCACGGAAGAAACATGGATGCCGCTTATCACCGTTTTGCTCACCGCAACAGGTGCGAATTCGTTCACGGTTATGATATAGAATCTGCAACTGCAAACCTTGGAAGATTCACCGGAAGCGATTTTACAAAAGAAAACGGATATGAAGGACCGGGAGAAAACGTGGGAAATGTCATCATTCCCAGAACTTTTTACAGTCCCGGAAATATGTTCGATGAAAAAGAGAGCGCATGGAGATATGCAGATGCATGGATGGAATTTTTGCATAACAACAATTTCGATGACAAGATCACCTTCGTGTATATGCCCGATGAACCTTCACCGAGCCTGTACAAATACATAAGGACCCTGGCAGAAAACATAAAGTCAAGCCCGGGTCTTGGCAAAAACCTGAAAGTATTCGTCACAAAGACATATGACAAAGCATTGGACGGACCGGAAAACGCCATAGACATCTGGTGCACTCCCACGACCTACTATAATACCAAGCAGGCAATAGAAGAAAGGTCCCATGGCGACGATATGTGGGTTTACAATGGAAACAGGCCGTATGCAGGATCTTTGATATACGAGACTCCGGGTACCGATGCCCGGGCCAATATATGGGGATGCTTCAAGAAAGATATAAAAGTATATTTCTACTGGCATTCTGTTCACTGGTACCATAATTCCCAAGCTGCAATAAACCGTGACAGAAAACAGAATATATGGAGCGATCCGGTAACGTACTGCAACAAAGGAAATGAATTCGGAAACGGTGACGGTGTGCTTATTTATCCCGGAGAAGAAAAAGTACATCCCGATGAGGACAGGGGCATAGAAGGGCCAATCTCTTCCATACAGATGGCCAACATCAGAAGAGGCATGCAGGATCATCTGTACCTGACCATGGCAAAGAATCTCGGGATGAACGATCTGGTAGAAGAAGTCTTAAACGAAGTTGTCCCTGGTATTTTGGATTTATCACTTTCCGATAAGCCGGGATTTGCCCAGGACGGAAATACTTTTGAAAACGCACGCTACAAGCTGGCCAAAGCCTTGGGCGGTAAATAAAGTAGAAATCTGGTTCAGGGAGGCTGGAATATGAATCTGGTTCAGGGAGGCTGGAATATGCCAAAAAAATATCTGTTAATTACCATTATTGCTGTTTTAGCTTTAGTCCTTGTAACAATACCAATACTGAATCTTTTTCTGCCTGAAATCCGTGAAACCGTTTTGCCTAACGGATATAAATGCATCAGGTTCAACAGTCAGAGCGATCTGTTTTTAATAGAGTTCGATGTTACCGTAAATTCCCTGGAAAAAGAAATGGCCGTGGGGATTTCTTCTCTAAATTCAGAAAACCCCGAAAACATACCGGTCGCCGTCAAAATTGACAAGAACGGGATTATAACGGCATGGAACGGGTCAGGCAAGTTTTCGCTTCAGACTTACAGAATAAAGGAAAATGATACTTTTCACCTTCGCATGGTTGTTAATGTGGCGGAAAAGAAATATTCCGCATACGTAAAGCTTCCGGGATATACCGAAAGGCTTTTGGGTGAAAATATGGACTTTTCTGAAGAATCGCAGGATATCCCATCACTTGACAGCATAATCCTGGCATCAGACACAGAAGCATTGAAAATCGATAACCTGATCCTTCCTTCTGAAAAGAAAACAGCCATTAAAACCGTATGGGCCGTAAATGACGGAGAAAGAATACGGAAAGATGATCTCAATAATCCCAACAAGGAATCAAACTCCGCATGGGACGGCAAAAAGGTAAAGCTGTTTGGCGGACGCAATGAAATCATCGCATTTCAGCTGATTGTTGAAGCCGGCGGAAAAGGAATTAACGAGCTGTCGGTGGAATTTCCCGGCCTTACCCACAAAAACGGCAAATCAGCCATAAAATACGCTCCTCCTGAAAAGGATCCAACATTATATGTAGGGAGGCCAATAAGCATTTTTTCTCAAAATTACATGTTCGTATCCTCTTCATCCAGTGCCAGCTGGATAAGCCCTCGCTCAGGAGACGCAGCATCAAGGGATGCAATAGGCTGGAAGCCCGTGCAGCTTGTCCCTGAAAACGCAAAACAGGGAAAGGGTGGCTTTCCTTTGAATGTGGCTCCGTATGAGAACCAGGGCATTTGGATTGAAATATACACCGCCAGGGATCTGGCACCGGGAATCTATGAAGGCGAAATTACCGTATATGCAGACGATGAAAAAAGAATCATACCGGTAGAACTTGAGCTTTTTGATTTCACCCTTCCTGATGAGAACAGCATGCATGCCATGTTGTACTATGAAAGCACTCAGCCCCTGATGTATCATGGGAGAAACATGGATGCCGCTTACCACCGTTTTGCACATCGCAACAGGTGCGAATTCGTACACGGTTATGATATTGCTTCCGCCGTGGCAAACCTGGGAAGGTTTACAGGAAGCGATTTTACAAAAGAAAACGGATATGAAGGACCGGGAGAAAACGTGGGAAATGTCATCATCCCCCGTACCTTTTACAGCCCCGGAAATATGTTCGATGAAAGAGAAAACGCCTGGAGATATGCAGATGCATGGATGGAATTTTTAAAAGACAATGACTTTACCGATAAAATAACCTTTGTGTATATGCCCGATGAGCCATCGGAAGACCAATACGAATACATAAGGACCCTGGCAAGGAACATACATTCAAACCCGGGTCCGGGAAAAGAACTGAAAGTCTTTGTCACAAAAGCATATGACTTTCGTCTGGACGGAGGAGAGAATTCCATAGACATCTGGTGTACTCCCACATCCGACTATGATTCCATGCAGGCTGAAAAAGAAAGGTCTCATGGTGATGACATGTGGGTTTACAATGGAAACCGGCCGTATGCAGGAGCTTTGATTTACGAAACTCCGGGCACCGATGCACGTGCAAATATATGGGGATGCTTCAAGAAAGATATAAAAGTATATTTCTACTGGCATTCGGTTCACTGGTACCATAACCATCAGGCTATAGAAACACGGGACAAAAGGCAGAATGTATGGAAGGATCCGGTAACATATTACAACAAGGGGAAAAGTTATGCAAACGGAGACGGCGTGCTTGTTTATCCCGGAGAAGAAAAGCTGCATCCCGAGGAAGACAGGGGCATAGAAGGCCCATGTTCTTCCATCCAGATGGCTAACATAAGGAGAGGAATGCAGGACCATCTGTATCTTACAATGGCAAGAAACCTCGGTATGGATGAACTGGTTGAAGAGGTGCTTAATGAAGTTGTCCCCGGAATTTTCGATCCTTCACCCACGGGCCAATTGGGGTTCGCCCAGGACGGAAACATCTTTGAAAACGCCCGCTATAAGCTGGCAAAAGCCCTGGACGGAAAGGCTTGAATCAAAACGGCATGTTTTAAATTCCAATAACAGGTTCAGTTCAGCCGACAGCGGCTTAAACCATCATGTCAGAGATGATGGGGGTAACATGTTAAAACCGGCAAAAATCAAAAAAGTCCAATAATCCTGGCAGGTTTAACCTTGCCAGGATTTACTGTGCAGTGAAATCAGATTTACAGTGTAATAAAGCAGACTTATTGTTTAATAATGGTAAGATTTACTTTGTAATTAAGATTTATTTTTTAACATGGTAAGATTTCTTATTGGTAATATGCTCACAATCCTGCAAGTTCCTTATCCACCAATTCCTTTACCATTTTCGGGTTGGCTTTGCCCCTTGAAGCCTTCATCACCTGTCCCACCAGGTATCCGGCAGCCTGTGTCTTTCCCTTTCTAAAGCTTGCCACAGATTCAGGGTTTTCTTCAATAACCTGGCGGACCAGCCTGATAAGGACATCTTCCGAACTTATCTGGCTTAAGCCTTTGTCTTCTATGATTTCCTCAGGAGACTTGCCGCTTTCAAATAATTCCCTGAAAACTTCCTTTCCCGCGGTATTGCTTATTACACCTTTTTCAATAAGCCCAATCAGCTGACAGAGAGAAGACGGCTTTACGGGGATATTCTTCGCAGATATTTTCTTTTCATTCAAAATCCTCAGAAGGTCTCCAAGGACCCAGTTGGCCGCTGTTTTGGGATGGGCTCCTTCCTTTACGGTGCTTTCGAAAAATTCCGACAGGGCTTTGTCACTTACCAATACTTCTGCTTCGCTTTGGTTTAGTTTATATTCTCCGACAAATCTTGAAAGCTTCTGGGCCGGCAACTCAGGGATGGTTTCCTTTATTCTCTTAATAACATCTTCCTGGATTGTAACCGGCAATAAATCAGGCTCAGGGAAATACCTGTATTCACGGGCTTCTTCCTTTGATCTCATGGGGATGGTTCTTCCTTTTGCAGCGTCCCACCGCCTTGTCTCCTGTATTATCCTGTACTCTTCACCTGCCAGGTACAGCTCCCTTTGCCTTTTTTCTTCTGTTTCGAGGGCTTTTTGCAGTTCCCTGAAAGAGTTCATGTTCTTAAGCTCCACCTTTGTGTTAAATCCCTTCTGACCCTTAGGTCTTACCGATATGTTGGCGTCACACCTGAGCGATCCCTGTTCCATGCGGCAGTCGGATATTTCGCAGTACTCAAGTATTGCTTTAAGCGTCCTTAAAAAGGATACGGCCTCAAGGGGAGATCTTATATCGGGTTCAGTTACTATTTCTATTAAAGGTATTCCTGCCCTGTTGTAGTCCACAAGGGAACAGGGCTGGTCTTCAAGATGTATAAGCTTTCCCGCATCTTCTTCTATGTGAACTCTGTTTATCCGGGCCTTACAGTGCCTCCCTTCACAGTCAAACTCCACATACCCTCCGGAGCAAATGGGCAATTCATTTTGCGTTATCTGATAAGCCTTGGGAAGGTCAGGGTAGAAGTAGTTTTTCCTGGCCATTTTGCTTTTTCTGTTTATGCTGCAGTTTAGGGCCAGTCCTGCTTTAACTGCAAGAATTATTGCTTCCCGGTTAAGAACGGGAAGGGTTCCGGGAAGTCCAAGGCAGACCGGGCATGTGTTTTGATTAGGAGCGGATTCAAATTCCGTGCTGCATCCGCAAAACATTTTTGATCTGGTACTGAGTTCAACATGTATCTCAAGACCTATGACAGTTTCAAAATCCAACTGGTCAACCTCCTGATGCTTTTTTGGTATTAATAAAATCAAACGTATTAATAAGATCAAAACCGTACGAAGTTCATAAAACCGGTTTCACAGCTAAAACCCGTTTCACAGTTTTAACTGCAGTGCCTGCTCAAGGGCATATGCAGCCTGCAGAATTCTCTTCTCTCCAAAACGAGGTCCCATCATTTGCAATCCCACAGGCAGTCCTTCGCTGCTGAACCCGCAGGGAACGGATATGGCCGGAATTCCTGCAAGATTTGCTGTTGCCGTGTAAATGTCAGCAAGATACCTGTCAATGGGATTTTTGGGGCTCTCTCCTATTTTAAAAGGAAGGACGGGAGAAACAGGCCCCAGAATAATATCATACTTTGAAAAAAGCTCATCAAACTGATCACACAGAATCCTCCTGATTTTCAGCGCACCCACGTAGTATTCTTCATAGTAGCCTGAGGTAAGCACGCAGGTGCCAAACATTATCCTTCTTTTGACTTCATCGCCAAAGGCTTCTGTCCTGGACTTTTCAATAAGATCATCCAGGTTTTCATATTCCTCCGGCCGATATCCATATCGTATCCCGTCATACCGTCCCAGGTTCGAGCTGGCTTCTGCTGATGATATTATATAAAATGCAGGCAGGCTTTGACTTATGACGGGCATGGAAACTTCTTCAACCTTAGCTCCAAGATCTTTAAGTATTTCGGCGCTTTTCTTCACCAATTGGAAAATCTCCCGGTCCAATCCTTCATTAAAGAATTCTTCCGGGACACATATTTTCAGTCCTTCAACCGTTCCATCCATGCAATGGATATAGTCTTTTTCATAATGGCCTGTATGTGAAGTGCTGTCTTTTCCGTCTCCTCCCTGGATGACATCCAGCAGGATTGCACAATCCCTTACCGTTTTTGAAAACGGACCGATGGTATCCAGAGACGAACCAAAGGCTATTAATCCAAACCTTGATACCAGTCCGTAGGTTGGTTTCAGACCCACCACACCGCAGAAGGCTGCAGGCTGCCTGATGGATCCTCCGGTGTCAGAGCCCAGGGACGCAGGTACCATATCGGCGGCCACTGCAGCTGCAGAACCTCCTGAAGAACCTCCTGGTACCCTGCCGGTATCCCTGGGATTCCTTGTGATTTTAAATGCTGAATTTTCATTGGAGGATCCCATTCCAAATTCATCCATGTTGGTTTTGCCCAAAATAACCGCATCTTCCATGATAAGCCTGTCCACTACGGTTGCATTATACGGAGGTATGAAATCTTCCAGCATTTTGGATGCGCACGTGGTTCTGATACCGTTGGTACAGATGTTGTCCTTTATCGCTATCGGCACCCCGGCAAGCCTGCCGAGGGGTTCTCCCTTTTTTCGTTTATTATCAACAGTTCTTGCCTGTTTTATGGACTCTTCCTCGCATATTGTGATAAAAGCCCCTATTTCGCTGTCTTTTGACTTTATCCTTTCAAGATACTGCACTGTTATCTCTTCGGCAGAAAATTTACCGTCTGCAATACCTTTTCTTATGCCTTCAGCGCTCATACAGCCAATACTCATCGGCCAGCCTCCCTGCCTATCGGGTAATTCTCCCGTCTTTCTGCTACGTTATTTTCTTCTCCTGCTTTTGAAACTCTTTCTTTCTGCTACCAATTCGTTTTCACCGTCTTTGTTTTAACAAGTCCTCATAGTTTCTTCTTTTTACTCTCTCCATAATTCTCTCTGTTTTTAATCATCCCCATAATTCCTGCAGCCATCCTCTTCCGTAACTACACTTGCTGCTTTACAACCACACAGCAATATAAACCAATCATATTGAATATAAGCCGCCATAATGCTATTCAATAACCTTTGGGACCTTTATATAGGAATCGCTCATTGACTTTGCATTCTGAAAAAGCTTTCTCTTATCATCAAAGCTTGTGTTTATATCGGGGCGTGTTACTGTTCTGCTGCTGTTCAGATACCTATTCAGTTCTATATTTTTACATTCTTTAGGTCCTATATTTTCACATTCTTTTAGTTTTGTGTTTTCAGAATCCCTTTTGCAGATGGTCTCAAAATGAGATAACATGCTTTCAAATTCCTCAGCCAGTTTCTGCATTTCTTCATCGCTGAAGCGAAGCTTGGCCAACCTGGCGATACTCCTGATCTCATCAAGCGAAATTTTCATGCCGCTGACTCCTTTCCTCTTATTAACCTTTTGTCTATTCCATCGCTTCATCTTGAACCACACTTACTCTATTCCTTGCCGGATTCTTTTATCCTTCACAGCAGTCTTCCATTCTTACCACAGGTTTATTCAGCCTAATTGTATCACAGGCTGCAGAATTTTGTATTAATTTACGCCAGGCAAACCATAACACCCGGAAAGATTTTTTCATACTATACAATAGGCTTAATGTGTTACCAAATAACCTGATTTATACCTGAAGTGAATTTTAACATAGAAGAGGTAATATCATATGTACAGACAGTTACCAAGAATTCCGCAGAGCTGTCCTCCGGGATTTTTGGGCCGATATACGGTCCGCCCTGGGGATACCTTCTACAATATTGCCACGATGTTCAGGGTGAGGCTGGAAGCCCTTGCCGTAAACAACCCGCACATCACAAATCCCAATATGATATTCCCGGGAGATGTCCTTTGCGTACCTGGATTCATTCCATACCCCTGCTGTATAGTTTTACAATCCCGCGGAAGTGTACCGTTCGGAACAGCCGGAGTGGGATTTGTACACTTTGCACCTGCAGGCGGCCAGGCGGTGAGCTTCATGGCAACATTGCCTCAACCTTCAACATTTGGCAACTTTGATATATACACGGGTGAAATACTTATACCCGGAATCAACGGTTTTGGCACCCAGCTGTTCCCGACTCCCCAGGATCCTCCCACCTGGTCCGGCAGGGTAGACCTCCCTGCAGTGGCATCTGTCATGCCAAATTCGCGCATTTTGATACGTCCATCCGATTCAAGAACAGGAATTTCCGGTCCTGTTATCCTGGAAGGTATTATCCGGGACGGAAGCTGCCAGATGCAAACATAAAAGCTCTCCCACCTAACCTTTCCTTAAGGTGGGAGAATCTATCCCCAAAGATCTGACCGCATCAACCATTGCCCTCCACTCCTCCAGCATGCGGTTCAGATAAACACGTCCGGCTTCGGTAATGCCGTAATATTTCCTTGCCGGTCCGCTGGGAGACTCTTTCATTGTAACACTGGTATAGCCGGTGGCATTCAGTCTTCGAAGTATTGTATAAACAGAACCTTCATATACATCTGGAAAGGCCTGCCTGATGGATTTCATAAGCTCGTATCCGTACAATGGTTCATCTTTAAGCTTAAAAAGGATGCACATTTCAAGTACTCCTTTTTTCATCTGAGCATCCATTCAATCACCCCTCTGCTTCAGTCACAACGGTGCCGGCCAGCATGTCGTGAAGCGCTTTATGTTCAGGTGTGATCAGGATTGTAATGAAAGATATAAGTGCAATCAGAGGAATGGAATTTATCAGGGTTTTGCCCAAAAACTCACGGCAGAAAACAACCATTTTGGTTATATTTTCTGTGTTGGAACCCTGAACCTTAATTCGCATGATTTTTTTGCCTATAGTCTGGCCTTTCAGCACAAGGGTACAGATTAATGAATAAAAAACGTAAAATCCAAGGCCTGCAAAAGTCAGGATGGATATGATGCGTGCCTTTGCCGGAGTAATAACCCAGGTATCGCCCTGTCTGCCATCTGGGCCAATCCTGTAAGTATATGTGCTCAATACGGGACCATTTGCGTCCCTTGTTCCGGTGCTGCTGTTAAAGTCCACACTTTCATCGCTTATACTGTATGTGTATTCCTGATATCCGTTATAAGTTGAGTATACTCGATAGCTCATGCCGATCAGGGTCCCCAACCCGGGAGACAGGTAGGATATGAACAGCAGGTATGGAAGTAATAAGGCACCCGCAATAATTGAAACAACCGAAATGGGTATTACCGCAATAACAGAATCAATCAGGTACGCACACATGCGGCGCCATGGCATGGCTATCTGCCTTTCTCCATGGCAAGCCTCCTTATCAGTCACGTATGATCTTCTGCTTTTATCAGTGTTTTCGCCCGCCTCGGAGAAATCATCTCCGCAGTTTTCTTCCTTCCTTGCCCCAAATGACCTTCTGTGCTCCTCTATTAAAGTTTTTGCCAAATATGCAGGAGAACCCAGCTCTTCTGATATTTCATCTTCCGTCTTGCCCTCTTCCTTTCCGGAGATAAAAAAGCTTTCATAATCGGACAAAATATCATCTATCTCTTCAGGTGTCATATGGCCTTCAAGGTTTTCCCTCAGTTCTCGCAGGTATTCATACTGCTTCATGCATATACCTCCAGTACTAATTAATAAACAGTAGCTGTTTTAAATATAACACACTACTGTTTAATAATCAATACCTATTTTATTCCCTTCCGCTGATTTCTTCCCAAGCCTGATTGTATGTCCATGCTGTTAACTGTTCGCCTGAGGCCTGACGGAAAGTTCATTCTGTTGTTTGTTCATTTGAAGCTTGATGGAATTTTTATGCTGTTATCTGCTCAGTTGCGGAATTCCGAAGAATCTTCTCGGTTTCTGTTACTCCGTACTGAGGTGGGTCTGTTCTCCACCAGATGCTTTCCAAATCATGAAAAATGTTATGAGCTTTAATTAATGATTTGCGGTTTATTATTGATGATCTTTCTGTTTCCTCAAACCCTTTGTCAACATCATATATATATGCATGGACAACAGGTATGTCCTTATATTTCTCTACTGTTTCCAGGGCATTTTCCCATTCTTTTCTGAGTTCAGCCATCTCTTGCTTTAATTGCATGAGGGAGATCAGATGCATCTCACTTTCGGGCCACAAATAACGGTCCAGCAACTCATGGGCCGATGAGACCGTGGTTTGCGAGAAGGCCTTCAAGGTATCTTTAAACTCCCGGCTGAGTTTTTCAACTTCTTCCGGCGGTTTATTCTCCACATCGGCAGGAGTAACTCCCAACCTTTTGGCAATCTGGCTGTCAATAAAAGAAGCAAAAGAGACGGGAAGGGGACTCCTGATGACATTTCCGGATGAATCGATTATAACTTTACTGCCATCGGGCAGTATTTTTTCCTTTGTTTCCACTTTACCACAGCCTGTAAGGGCGACCAATTGCCAATGCCGATGCCAGTGCCAGTACAGGCAGAAAACTTACACGCCTCAACTGCATCATCACCACTGATAAATTTATCTGTATATATTTTACTACAATGAGAGGAATATCATCAACCACAACAGAAAAGCTGCTCTCAGAAAAAGCTTTCTTCAATAAAATCTGTTCCAAAAAAACCGGGGACATAAACATGTCCCCGGTTTTCACTCTTTCTGCATTACCTAGAACCTGCTTCTGTCAACCCACAAACCGAGGGCAGGGTTGCTGATGTAGAATATTTCCTCTCCGTCCTCCAAAACATTAAAACCATCCCTGAGCTTTTCGGGATTGTATTTTTTATAAGCTTCCCTCAGGGGCATGTATTTGAAGTTTACACCTTCCACTTCTTCCTTTGTCAGCTTCTCCACTGCATAGGTAATGGTGAACCTGCCATCGGATGAGCCATGTATAAGGTGTGCCGCAACCGACAGGTTGTTCCTGAGATCTTCTTTCTCTTTGCAAAGCTCAAGAACTTTCTTTCTTCCTACATATCCGTATTTTCTTATCAATTTGTCATTTCCGTCATCTTCCCCGAATTTCCTGACGCCGGGAGCAAGCACAATCAGTTCTCCTCCGTCTGCTATAGCCATCCTGGTCCTGTATATTGCCTTGTTTCCCAGCCAGGTGGTTCTGAATTCCTTTTCGTCAAGATATACTACCACCTTTTTGAGAGGCTTATCCATAAAGGTCAGGTTCTTTTCCTGGCTTAGAGCAACCGCCTCTTCAAACAGTTTACGGTTTCTGCCTATGAAAAGACCATGTATGACCGTCCTGCCTTCTTCCTGGGTGGTAACTGTGAGCACGTACATAAGGGGCATATCCTTGGCGAAATGTTCCTCTGCATAATCAAAAACCTTGCGGACGGGAGAATGGTCACGGCCCATTATTCTTTCCATCCCATAGAAAGCTCCCAGCATATGGGTTTGGTTTATCATGTTGCTTCCGCCGCAGCCAACGAATATGTTCTTGCTGTAATTGGCCATCCCCACCACTTCATGGGGGACGACCTGCCCGATTGATATTATGAGATCGTATGATTTATCCAGGAGGCGCTTGTTCACTTCCACGTCTATGGAATTATCCATAAGTCCTTCTGAAATGGTTTTTATATATTCACCTGGTACTTCACCTATCTTGACCACATCGGTTCTCCAGTTGTGAACCTTGAAGCATTCCTTGGGAATGTCCTTCCCGAACATTTCATCCAATTCCTCGTCGGTCATGGGCATATGAGTACCGAGAGCAGGCATTATATCAATCTGACATGTATCCTTCAGCATCTCATAATACATGGCGGTAAGCTTGCCGGCACCCGAATTCCCCCTGGTCAGATCAGGAGGCAGAATAAGAACCTTCTTTAAGCTGCCTTTTTTCTCCTCAATGGATTTTTCCAGTGCAGACCGCAACTGGCTGTCGTTAAGTCCGGCATTGCCCTGTCCTCTTAAAATTACTTCAGCCATTCTTTACACCTCTTTTCATATTATGGTTTTTATTTTAACACTATTGTTTTCCCTAAAACTACAGTGTTCTTTAAAGACTATTGCTTTCTCTGAACAATATGTTTCTTCAACAATATGGTTTTCCTTAAACGATATTTAAAAGTCTTAGGTGCTGCTTTCTTACGGGAAAATCCCTCTTATTTTCTTGGCTTTTACCAACCTGTCAAGAGCCACCATATAAGCGCCCATGCGCAATGTTGTGTTTTTGCTGCCGGCAGCATTCCATACTTCATTGAAGGCCCTTATTATTATCTTCTCCAGCGATCTGTTTATTTCATCCTCATCCCAGGTAAGATACTGCAAATTCTGGGCCCATTCAAAGTAGGATACGACAACACCTCCGGCGTTTGCCAGTATGTCGGGTACCACCTTTATGCCCCTTTCTTCCAGTATCCTGTCTGCGCCAACGGTGGTAGGTCCGTTTGCCCCTTCAACAATCACACGGGCTTTCACATCCCTGGCAATATCTTCGGTAATCTGGTTTTCCAAAGCTGCAGGTATAAGTACATCCACATCACAGGTTAGAAGATCCCTGTTTGACATATGCTTTACGTTTTCAGCGGTATAGTCTTTAAGAAGCCTCTTTCCGCCATCCAGGAATTCCAGGACATGGTTAATATTCAGGCCTTCGTCATTATATATGGCTCCCGATACGTCACTGACGGCAATAATCCTGCATCCTTTTTCATAAAGGAGTCTTGCAGCCGCCCCGCCGACATTTCCCATACCCTGAATGGCTATGGTAGTTCCTTTGACAGGCATTCCCAGGCGCTTTAGAATTTCCAGGGTTATAAGCATTACTCCTCTTCCTGTTGCCTCACGCCTTCCCAGTGAACCTCCTATCTCTATAGGCTTACCTGTAACAACTCCCGGTACGGCATATCCTTTGAACATGCTGTACGTATCCATTATCCAACCCATTATCTCGGCATTGGTATTTACATCCGGCGCAGGGATGTCCTTTTCCGGTCCTATCAAAGGCAGTATCATTGCGGTGTATCTTCGGGTCAGCCTTTTAAGCTCGTTCTTGGATAATTCCCTCGGATCTACCTTAACGGCTCCCTTCCCTCCGCCGTATGGGATGTTTACGACTGCACATTTAAATGTCATCCATGCTGCGAGAGCTTTTACTTCGTCGATATCCACATCCTGGTGATACCTGATTCCTCCCTTGCAGGGTCCCCTTGAGGTGGAATGCTGAACCCGGTAACCTTCAAAAACTCTTACCGAACCGTCATCCATTTCAACAGGTATGGATACCTTGAGCTCCCTCTCGGGATATTTCAGCGCAATATAATCTCTCTGTTCAAGCCCCAGCATTTTCGCGGCCTTTTCAAGAACCTCCAGGAAGTTATCATATGGATTGTATTTTTTACTCATAGGAATACCTCCAAAATTCTGGTTGTAAATCCAGGCCCACATCAGCCAATCATTTCGCTGGCAATCTTATATGTTCCTCTCAATCAGCAGTGATATACCACACGACCCCTTACCATGGTCATATGAACGGTTATATTTTCATCAAATATAACAATGTCTGCATGTTTCCCCGGAACAAGAGACCCTTTATACCTGTCTATTCCCATTATTCTGGCAGGAGTGGCAGTCATCATTTTTACTGCCTCTGCAATGGGCACTTCGGCTAACTCCACCATGGTTCTCACCAGCCTGTCAGCCGTAGCCACACTGCCTGCGAAGCTCAGTCTGTCCATAGTTTTGGCCACTCCGTTCTCAACAATTACCTTCTGCCCGTCTTTAAGGCTGCCAAGTATGGACTCTCCCTCCGGCATACCTGCAGCTCTCATGGAATCAGTAACAAGAGCTATTTGGGAAGGTCCCTTTATTTTATATATAAGCTTCAGCAGGCTTTGAGGCAGATGATGCCCGTCAGCTATAATCTCCACTGTCATGTCATCTATGAGAAAAGCGCTTTCAACAACGCCTGCGTACCTGTACGCATTTATCCTCCTTACCATGGACATCCCGGAATAAAGATGGGTAACATGGGTGTATCCGCTTTCAAAAGCTTCCTGTACCTGCTCATATATTGCATTTGAATGGGCGATGGACGGCAGTATACCTTTGCTTCTTAAGAAACGTCCGAACTCCAGGGCTCCGTCAAGTTCGGGAGCAGCGCTCCACCTGATTATGTCATCGGACCAGGTCAATATTTCCCTATACTCTTCCGGATCAGGGTTTCTTATATACCTGGGATCCTGAGCCCCCCTGTGTTCCATGGAGAAATACGGTCCCTCAAGATGCAGTCCAAGGAACTCGGCACCGTTTTTGTTAAGTTCCTTTGCCTTTTTATATACACTGAAGGTATTTTTCAGCTCTTCATTGGTGCTGGTAAGAGTTGTGGGAGTCAGTGCGGTGGTACCATGCCGGGCATGCGTTTCTGCAGCGCCAAGATATGCTTCCACCGTCCCATCCATGAAGTCGTGTCCTCCGGCACCATGGGTATGAATATCAATAAATCCTGGAGATATATAACGCCCTCCCGCGTCTATAAGCCTGCAATCGGGTACATCAACGTTGTCTTCTCCCACATGGACGATAATGCCGTCTTCAATTACGACACATCCGTTTTTGATTATCCTGTAGGGGGTGATCACATTGCCATTGAATATTTTAATTTTTCCCATTTTTTTCACCTGCCCGATCAAACAAATAAGGCAATAAAGCCAATAAACAAGGCGATTAAAAATCTGTCCGCGCAAATACCAAATATCAGAGATTGAGAGTGGAAGATTAAAACTCATCCACTCTCACCTCCGTATTTTTCCAATTGCGCCGAATTTAAATACTTGTTTAACCGTTGATTTTCTTAGCTTCCTCTACGGCATAAGCAAATACTTCAAGTCCTTCCCTGAGGGCTTCTTCGTTTATTGTAAGAGGCGGGCAAATCTTAATGGTAGCCCCTGCACCTACCGGCGCAAAGAAGAGCAGGCCATTTTCCACGGATATTCTGCATACATCATGTGCAAAATCGGGATCCACTTCCTTGGTTCCGTTCTTCACAAAGATTACGCCCCATGCCAGTCCGACCCCTTTTACGTTTCCTATGACGTCAGGGTGCTTCTTTTGAAGGCCGGTAAGGAATTCCTTGCAGATTTCACCCAGCCTTGCTGCATTTTCGCCCACGTTGTTCTCAATCATGTAATTAATGTTGGCCAGTGCAGCTGCTGCACATACGGGGTTACCGGTATGAGTGCTTGTCATTTCATTGGGACCGTACAGATCCATAACATCCGGACGTCCGATCACTGCAGAAAGAGGCAGTGAGCTGGTTATTCCCTTACCGCAGCATACCAGGTCAGGAACTATTCCATAATGCTGGAATGCGAACAGTTTTCCTGTACGGAACATACCGGCCTGCACTTCGTCAAAGGCCAGGATAATATCATGTTTATCACAGAACTCCCTGAGCCTCTTGGCAAATCCTACCGGCATCAACTGTACCCAGCCTCCCTGGAAGGTCTCGGGCATAATACCCGCGATTGTGTCAAAGTCCACATTTTGTTCTTCCAGGTATGAAAGCCATGTTTTAAAGCATTTGTCGTCTGAATAGTCAGGGTTGCTCTCGTCTGCCCAGTCATATTTGAAAGCATTGGGGAAAGGTACCTGGATTATATCAGGGTCAAGGTTGACAATCCACTCCTTTAGCCTGGGAGATCCGCCCGCCAGCTGTGCTCCAAGGGTTCTTCCATGGAAGTCGTCATGGAAGGTTACTATCTTTATCTTCTTGTTTCCGCCAACCTTGCGTCCGTAAGTCCTGCTGAGCTTAATGGCACATTCGGTGGTCTCGGATCCTGTGGTCAGAAGGAATACCTTTTTCAGGGGCTCAGGACATATTTCAGACAGCTTCTTTACAAGCTTTGCCCTTATTTCGGTAGGGAAGCAATAGTTATGCAGAAGGCCGTGCTCAACCTGTTCTATTATGGCCTTCTTAATAGCTTCATTTCCGTGTCCTGCGTTTGTCACCAAAACTCCGGAGCTGAAGTCTATCCACTTGTTTCCATAGCGGTCATAAACATTAAAGCCTTCAGCCCTGTCCCATATCACCAGGGGCTGTCCCGTCATGGATCTGGGCTCATACTTGCGAAGTTGCTCGATTATTTCCATTGACTCGGGCACGGGAATCTTATCGGTGACTATCCTTCTATATTTGGTTTCGATTCTTTTTACATCCCTCGGCACCATATCAAAACTCTTTGCCATACATCATACTCCTCTCTTTTTTCAGCCGGAAAGCCGGCATTTTTATATCTTAACTGTTTTTATAATTTAAGATGTTTTATATCTTAAATAAAACATGATTTTAATAACTTAAATGAAATATGTCCTTAAAATAAACTGTACTATTGAAATGGTAACAACCGATAAAAATGTGGAAACGCCTATCATATTTGCGCTGAGTTCTTCATCAGCTCCCATTTCACTAGCCATTATATAGCTTGAAACGGAAGTGGGCATGGCTGTCAGTATTACGCTTGTTCCCACATCAACGCCGCTGAACTTAAAAACGTACAGCGCCATAAAGAGGGCAATAGCAGGCATAACCAACAGCTTTATGACGGATCCCCACAGAACCAGTTTGAGGTTCTTTTTCATCTGCTTTATCTCTATGGAACATCCTATGGACAAAAGGGCAAGGGGCAATGACAAGCCACTGGAAGTCTTCAGAAACTCATCTATCACTCCTATTTTCAGCACCGGCACTTTAAAATAGGATAACAGCAATCCCAGCACTGATGAGAATATAAAGGGATTGGTGATGAAACTGTAGAGCTTTTCGGCCATGACATTCAAAGCCTTTTTGTTCTCTCCGTTTCCTGCTGTCCCTTTCCTGATTCCTCTGAATACTTCCAGGGAAATGACGGTGTAAAGTATCACCAGCGGCGAATCGAATCCGTTCACTACAGCCGCCCTGGACATCGCCTCTTCTCCGTAAAATCCGTTGACGATCGGAAGTCCCATATAACCCTGGTTTGATCTGAAACAGCTTATATTGAAGGATCCGCTCTTGCGCCTGTCCTTTATGAGGAATGCCATAATGAAAGTAAGGACAAACATTATGCTTGTCATCATCAAATTATGGGCTACCAGGCTGAGCCTGAAAGTGCTTACAAAGTCAAATGAAACAATGGACCTGAACGTCATAGCCGGAAAAGCGTAGTAGTACACAAACTTGCTTAAGAAATTTTTTATTTCAGGAGTGATTATTCCTTTGTATTTCAGGACATAGCCCATTGCCACGAATATAAAAATCGGTATTGTAATAGCAAGTATCTCCATATTGACCCCTACAATTATGAAATTTGCTGTTTATTCGAATCTGATGTTCATGTCTTCGTCAAATACGACGAACTTTCCTCCGGCATCGGCGCTCATCCTTACTGCATTGTTGATGGCAACGCCTATAAGTGCCTGCCTGGGAAGACCTCTTGTTTCTTCCATTTCCTTTATTATTTTCTTTCTCACTTCAAGGGCTTCCTGTTCGCTCAAGCCTCTTGTAGCTGCCACAATTCTTCTGATATCATTAAAGCCCTGAACTATGCTGTCGTATCCGTATCCCACATTATCAACTTCTCCGGGGAAATCGAAGCTGTCGTATTGTTTGAAGAAGTTGGGATTGTAGTCTTCATAGCCTTTTTCCTCTGTCACGAAATGGGTGTTTCTGTCCTTGTGGTCAGCCCAGTACTCTCCCATAGTTCCCAATAGCTGCATTCCCTGGTTTGTCATGGCGCTGTTCTTAGGATTGTTGACCCATGAAGTCTGGATGAAGAATATTGATCCGTCTTCCCATTCAATGGTTGCCTGCACTGCATCATATGCATTCTTGCCCTTGGTAGGAAGGAACTTCTTCTGTCCGAAGGCAACAAGCCTCTTGGGCTTCAAACCGGTAACGAAATAGTATGCATCAGCATAGTGAACTCCTATATACTCGAAAGGAGAGCTCTTTTCACACCAGTCTTTGAAAACCTCCAGGGCCATGTACTTGGGCTCTTCAATCCAGGCATGCCCGTGGAGCATCTCTCCCAGCTCGCCTCTTCTGTATTTATACCTTGCTGCTCTTATAGACCTGTCATGCCTCTTGTGGTAATCTGTCAATACATAGATTCCTTTCTCCTCGGCTGCCTTGATTATCTGATGCGCTTCGTCAACTTTAAGGCAAAGAGGCTTTTCCACTATAACATGTCTTCCGGCTTCGATGGCCGCCATGATTACAGGGGTGTGCAGGTGATCGGGAGTGGCTACTACGACTACGCCGTTCTCGGGAAGATCTCTTATTGCATCCCTGAACATGTCCGGGAACTTTTCTTCCGTTCCGTATTTGTCAGGATCCGGATACCCCTTAAATTTGTTTTTGGGGAATAATTGCTGAAGTTCCCTGATTATACCCCCTGTCAGGGTGCTGATGGAAACATTGCCTATTCTTCCGTATCTCTGTTCCTGAAAGATGGTCGGAAGAATAACTTCCCTGCTTATCATTCCGCCTCCCACAAGGAGAACATCAAGCTTTCCGTCAAAATGGTTCATAAACTATACCTCCTACATCAGAATTTTTATATTAAATATATCGCATAATGTATTTCATATTATTACTACAGTAAATATTGCCGTTCGGATTTCTCATGCATGCCCGGCGCAACATGAAGGTGGGTTATTGCATGCATTTATCCCAAACATACCCTACGTCTTCTGCAAAAGATTCCTGACCGATTTCCTTATTATAAGTGACGGCTCAAGAACTACGGACACATCCTCATAACCGTTATCGTTCATGCTGTCCAAAAGAAGTTTGCAGGCCAGCCTGCCGGTTTCAAAGGACGGCTGGTTCACTGTTGTCAGAGGAGGATTTATCATGGATGAAATCTCTATGTTATCAAAACCTATAACCGAAATATCCTCAGGCACCCTAACACCATAATTTGTAAGCCCTTGTATGATGCCTATTGCCGTCATATCATTTACGGCAAATACAGCCGTTGGTTTATCCTTAAGATCCATGATTTTAACAGCCAGTTTCTTTCCGTTTTCAAATTCATATGTTCCGTTTTCCTGCTCTTCTTCAGATTCAGATTCAATTACATAATCCTCCTCGAAAGGAATACCGTGCTTAAGGAGTGCAAGCCTGAAGCCCTCCATTGTTTCCCTTCTGCTCCTTCTGGTGAGAGGGGAAGTGGCAAAAGCAATTTTCCTGTGTCCCATACTGATAAGATGTTCCACAGCCATCAAACCGCCTTTTATATAATTAAAGCCTACCTTGCTGCACTTGATATCATCCGTCCACTGATCAAAAACAACTATCCGAACTCCGTTTGCCTGAAGTTCCTTTAAATAATCGTGGTTTTCTCCTATGGACGATATCACTATACCTCTGACCTGTTTTTGATACAGCGAATTGATATATTTTCTTTCTGTCTCGGAATCTCTGAATGAATTGCAGAGCAATATGTTATATCCTCTTTGCCTTGCCTCCTGCTCAATTCCAAGGATTATCTGAGAGTAGAAGGGATTTGATATGGTAGGTATTATCACTCCTATGTCCATGCTTATGTTCTTTTTTAACATCCTTCCTACCATATTGGGCGTATAATTGAGCTTTTTGGCGGCATCAATTATTCTTTGGCGAACTTCTTCCTTTACAGGATATCCGCTGTTGCTCAACACTCTCGAAACGGTTGCTGCTGACGTGCCTGCCTCGGCTGCTACATCGTAAATAGTGACTTTTTTTGTTTTATTGGTCTGTTCTTTCATCTGGTTCACCATAGAAACACAATAGAAATCGATTACTATTTAATTGTATAATAATTTCCTAAATAATGCAAGGGATAAATAAAAGAATGGGGACATTTTTCCGGAACAAAGAAAAATGATATGCCGGAATAACATTTGGCCGTTATTCCGCGGCATATCACTTTCTTCCCACATTGTGTCCCCGCACTTAATATGACAAACGTCCCATTTACGCTTAAGTGTCGCTTTTCTTAAAACTTCATCTTAAGAAAGCTCCAGAAGTTGCCTCCGAACAATTTATCCACATCGCGCCTGATTTCATCTTCTCTTATAACCCATCCCGTATCAAGTATGTCCCTGTATTTCTCATACAAGACCCTGGCTATTATCCTGCGGGAATGCTCCCATTTATATATCAGCTGGTCCAGAACACGCGCATCGGAGTGCTGCGGGATTACACTCACGCCAAGCAATTCAAACCGCATCCTGGTCATTTCCTCAACCAGGCTTGGATTATTGAGGAACCACCAGCATCCGAAAACCAGGAGATTTCTGAACTTCCTTGCAGCAACACACAGCTCGTGCTGGTTCTCCCTGGCAAGCATGGTCACCAGGAACTTGTTATGAGGGTATTTGGAACACAGGTATTCCACCGTGTTAATGTCACTCTTCCCCACGCTGTCTCCTGCCAGCTTCAACCCAGGATTGACAAGCTTCTTGACGCCTATCATCATGGCAAAAGGTATATCCCTCTCCCGGGAAACGGGTATTATGCATTCCTCCACAATTATTGATCTTGCAGATTCTTCGGGAACCTTAAAAGTCGGAGGAAGAGATGCTGCCATGTACACCGGCTCCATCCTGTCTATCCAGTCATTCAGGAAACGGCGTATCTCAGACAAAGTTTTGCCGTTCAGTTTTTCCTCAACGTCATAACCCCACTCTTTAAGCCTGGAATATTTATTGCTCCAGTCATTGAGTAGAGGATCTATCCTCAGAGCCGCTTTAAACCTGGGATCTCCCTTGTAGCTGGTAAGCCATACCGACCTTTCGGCATCTTCGAAGGGATCATTTGTCATTACAAGGGTTTCAACCTTTGAGATCTCCAGTACCATATCAATATATTCCCGGATAGTCATTCCCCTGAAGAAATTCCTGTATGATGCCAGATCCCTTCCCGCCACGTCAAGACCAAGCTTCTCCAGTACCGTCAGCACGCCTCTGCATGCTTCGCTGTACGGAGAGTTTTTAATAAACAGGGTATCCCATATCAGGTCAGCCTGCTCGGTCTTCGACAAGGACCAGAACTTTTCGTAAGGCATATCCAGCCAGCGCATGGTTTCTGCAATAAGATAATGGTATGTAATCAATTCGTCTATTCCCCACAGGAGCAGGTCACCAAAGTCAGGAGTGAACAGGTGGGTATGCACATCGGTTATTTTAGCCTGGTCAACAAATCTGTCCACAGCCTTCCTGAGGTCATATGCATTGCGGATTACCTTCATGTATATCACTCCTATCATTTATATTTGGCTGACGTTTTTACCCTTTGCCGAGAATGTCCTCAAATTGCCGAAAGTTCCTTAAGGTGTCTTCCTATATGCCTTTGAAGAGCTTCATAATATTCTGCCTCATACCGGTTTAATGTTTCATATATTTCATCCCTGAAAGCAAAGGAACCGTCAGGATTCTTTGCCTTAAGCAGCAATCCGTAAGTTATGTGCAGCACCTGCCTGGAATCATCCTTATCCATAAGCCCGGGCAGCTGGCTGTCTTCGAGGGTATCTATGTCGGGAATCTTTGCAACATCAGCGCTTATATGGTAATATTTCTTGGCTTCTTCAAGGTTGGCAACTGCAAACTTGTGCATCCTTCTGTACAATGAAGGATTTTTATCGGCAATTATCCTTACAGCCTCCAGCCAGTTAGTACCGGCCGTCTTCAGATGATATTTTCCGCCGCTAAGTTCACCGATTATTGGAAATACCGTAAACTTGTCGCTCCCGGAGTGCACGCTTATCTTATATCCGAAATGCTCCGCAATCTCTGCATGCATGCCGAATTCCCCGGTGAATTGCTCCACATCGCCTATATAATCTATTCCCTTCTGGAATTCACCGCAGAACCTCGGTGCAAGGCTTGTTATTTTCACTCCTCCGTCAATCAGCTCGGAAGCCACGAAGAAATGAGCCTGAGGAGTTGTGGAAGTAAGGGTTTCATCTATGGACATTTCAAGGTCTACTTCCCTGTCCAGACCTTTAATAAAATTGTTATATATCTCAACAGCAAACCTGACTGCCTTTGCATATACCAGTACTATCTTTTTAAATTCATGTTCACCGAAGGTTATTTCAAGATTATCGCTTACCTTGAACTTTTTGCCCAGGTATTTGGTCTCAAGGTCCTTTCTTTCTGCTTCGGGAAGCTGAGAATACCTTTTGTCCGCCTCCTCGGCAGAAAGACTTGCAGCAGCATTATCTATGTGCTCGGAACAGTCAAGGGTTATCATTGTAAAGCCATGATCAAGGGCCATTTTGACTTCATCGGGAGTTTTCAGGTGGTCTCCGTCTGCTCCGAATCCGGAGGTGTAACCTTCCTGGAATACAGCCCATGATGCGGCTGAAAGCACGTCCTCGTATGTACGCCCGGTAAGGTTAAGCTCTCTTATTGATTGCTGAGCCAGAACAGGAAATACCTTCTTATCCCTTATCAGCCGTATATGCCCCGGAGAGGCCAATCCAAGCCTGTCTCCCAAGCCTATGGTAATGGGATGTCCATGATGGCTTACGGGATTTGTAAAATCGAATACGCTTCTCAACACCTTACAGTTTTCGTTATTCATGGCACATACTTTTGCTTTCCGGGAACCTATCGCAACTTCAGTGCCGCTGAACTTGTCGTACACATTGCCCTGCCCGTAAACAATTAAGCACTTCTGTCGGTTATGGACGGCAATGAAAAAAAGCGTGTCATCCAGCTTGCGAACAGAGTCAGGATAAACCCCGTATTCGCTCAACAAGTCATTTCCCTGGTCCTTTAGCTTATCCGGACAACCGTTTTTTGCATCGTAAAGCTCACAAAACTCTTTCCAACTTCCCATAATGCTCCTCCCTTTCCAAGTAGATGCTCTTTAGAATTATATCAATAAACCTTTACCTGTTCAATTTACCCGCTGATGGTCACATTTTCTGCAGGCCAGACAATTTGTATCCACGTCTGCCCCCTGTTGAGGGTAATATCCCTTCCGTCCAGGTATGTATACCTGGTGCGGCTTTCTCTTGAACTCTTAGACCACTTGATTTTAACAGCCTTTCCCATGGTTATATACCAACCTTCTCCGCTTCCTATGTTGTGAAGTTCCTGTCTCCCTTCAGGGTCACCCGGTATAGGGGTATTTCTGATAACGGGTATTATGATATTAACCACTGAAAGCTGCCGGCCTGTCTCCCTCTCCATATGAGGCTGGCCTTCCCTGGTCCTCATATAAACGCCCTTATCCTTATCGTAAACAAAACCGCATTTGTATCCTCCCGGATACCTGACGTTTATATCATGAGCCGGCAGTCCGTCCTCGGGTATCACAGCGGATTCGTTGTATGTAAAAACCGTATTTTTTTCGGTGCTTGTCCTGTATTTTACTTTGCCCGTATAATCCAGGAGCCTTTCCATGGAAGTATAGGTATCCTGCCAATTTCTAGAATCATTTGTCAACTCCCAAAAAGGACTTCCGGCATACAATCCGTTTATATTATTTATCTTAAAAGCGGAAATATCCCTTTGAGCCATTGGGCTCCATCCGATATGTACATATATTGCATCATGCTCCATTGCATAATCGATAAAGTAATGCCTGGCACTGCGAACCGGCCCTATCATCTGGGGTTCGGTACCCCAGAAAACAGGCATAAGGCGTGTAATGCCTCCTTCTACTATGATAAAATCCATCTGGAGTATTATTTCAGTCTCAGAATCGCTTTCATCATTGTGGGTAGGCTGAGGCGTTGGAGTAATGTTGCGAGGCGTAGGGCTGACTGAAGGCTCTAAAGAAGTTTCCTCCATTTCATTTGATGTGGTTTCAGAATTGGCGCATGCACCCAGGTTGATGGCAAACACCAGCACCATGATCATCGCAAATACTTTTTTAAGCATACCATTCCTCCATGTGAGCAGTATGCTGAGTAATTCTATGTTTACCGGAAAAAATCCTTCTGAACAAAAGTATTGTTTTTTGCCAGAATATCGTTCATTTCTAAAAAATCATTCTTTTTTTTATATCATTTTCTTCTGGAAAACGTTCGTTTCTGAATTATCATTCACTTCTGCAGGTATACTTGTCCATCTGAATCAAATACGGATAATACCTGGTATCAAAGCCTGAAGGGCATGTATTCTGATAAGAGAATACATGCCCTTTACCGGCTTACTCTTCTTCAAAATCAAATTCATCTTCGTTTCTGAGCCTGAATTCCTCGAACACTGAATCAAGTTCATCTTCGTCATCTACGGTAACAAAGGAGTCTTCGCCGTCTTCTCCGTGTTCGATTCTCAGGATAACCACCTCATCCACATCCTGCTCATCATCGGATTCTTCATCATCCAACGGCAGCAGCACTACATATTCATTGCCATTCATCCCTATAGTGTCAAGGTGTTCGAATTCTACCTCATTACCGTTTTCATCCACCAATACAACGATATCGTCTCTTTCCTCTGACATTGTCAGTACCTCCTTTCAATTTGGAAAACACAAATCCATACAGCATATGCTGCAGATTTTCATTTTATTAATTATAATGCCTTATTAACCCTCCAATTATTTGGAGTGTTTAAAAAATTACTTGGAGTGTTTCAAACTGTCCAAATAGCCTTGCAGCATGTAAACTGCGGCAATTTTGTCCACTACGGCTTTTTTTCTGGATGTTTTAACTCCGGTCTCCTGCATTATCCTTTGGGCCGCTACCGTTGTTAGCCTTTCGTCCCATTTTACTATATCTGTTTTTCGGGTCGAAAGAGAGCCGTTAATGTATCCATCCAATGCATCTATAAATTCAAGGGTCTTTTGTCCCCTCGGTCCGACGGTTCCATTCATGTTTCTGGGAAAACCTACCACTATCCTTGATACATGGTATTCATCAACCAGCTCTTTTATCCTCTTTAGCGGAATCTGGAGATTCCCGTTCCATTTGATGGTCTCAATTCCCTGGGCGGTCCATCCAAAAGGATCGCTGATGGCTATTCCTATTCTGCTGTCTCCATAATCTATACCCATTATTCGCATATGTTCCCCATAAAATCCAAATTATTTTTAAAATTTATAAAAGTTATTATTGTAAAATTTATAAACAATAAAAATTAATAAATAATATGTTCCTGCATCAGAAATATTTCATTGCACAAGAAATATTAAAACTGCATAATGCAAAACATATACCAATACCTCAGAAAATCAAAAATCACATTGCAGATGCATCAGCAAATCTTTATGGCAAATACGGGACACACACTTCCGCAATAGCCGCATACAACGCATTTTTCAGCGTCTGCCACTGCCTTGCCATCCTCAACCTTAAGAGCATTCTGCCTGCATCGCTCAACGCATCTGCCGCAACCTTCGCACCAGAAGTCTATATGAAGCTTCCTGGGAAATCGCCTTAATTTCTCTTTTATTTCATGCGGCACATCCTGGCCGTTGAAAACACAGACATTCATTATGACTTCGTCCGTCGACTGCATACCTACAGCTATGGAATGTATATAAGGGATATTCAGCACAAATCTCATGCACTCATCATATCTGCCCAGGAGGTTTCCTCCTCCCAGGGGTTTCATGCTGTATATTCCCTTGCCCCTGTTGTATGCCTTTTTGACAGCCCTGAGCATATCGTCAATTGTTCCGTCGCCTATTCCTATACCGGTAATGTTTACTAAAGGATGAATTACATCTATCTCCGTCATTTCAGCACATGCATCCACAACTTCAACATTATGGGTGGACACTCCTACTGCTTTAATTATGCCCTTTTCTTTTGCGTTTATATAGTACTCCAGCGCTTCCCTGTGTCCCTTAAGTGTCAGACGGCTTTCCTGCTCATGCATGAGAAAGATGTCTATAACGTCTATGTCCATTTCACGGCGTGCCTTTTCAACGCTTTCCCTTGCTCCCTGGGCGGTATATGCATAGGATTTGGTGGCAATGACAGGTTTTATTCCTGTTTTTGCAATGGCCTCCCTGATATGGGGATAGGTTCCGTAAAGTTCTGCTGTGTCAATAAAGTTAACCCCCAACTCCAGCGCCTTTGCAATTACCTCGGCACCTTTTTCGGCTGAAAAATCAGACTGCAGAGGTCCTATAACCAGACCTCCGAAGCATAACCTTGATACTTCAATTCCGGTATTTCCCAATTTAACGTATTTCATGGTCCGGGTTATCACCTGTTCCGTATACTGCACAAACTAAAATGGGACTGCCTCTGCTCCGGAATGCGGAAGCCTAAATATAACCCAACATCCGGAACAAGACATGTCCCCAATGCCGATTCTCATTTGATAATGGTTACATGCCTCTATAACGGTTACTTGCCTTCAAGATAGTACCTGACTATCTCTTCAAGCAATTCATCCCTTTCGAGCCTTCTGATAACGCTCCTGGCGTTATTATGACTGGTTATGTAGGTAGGATCGCCCGAAAGAATATATCCGACTATCTGGTTTATGGGGTTATAGCCTTTCTCCTTCAAGGCCTGGTAGACCGTCATGATCACTTCTCTGGCCTTATTGACGTTATCTTTGCCCAAATTGAACATCATGGTTTCGTTATCCTGCATATTCACACACTCCTAAACATAACCAATGGCTCAGTTAATATTATTCATACAAACCCTTTCATATGCCTTCACAAATAATAGTAATACAATAATTGGACTATTGCAATACATTTTCTGTCAGCCCGATTACGTGATCCACCTTGTTTTCAACAAGCCTGACATCTACTATCCTGCCTTTAAGGGAGTTTTCTCCCTTACAGAGCACCCGAATGTAATTCGGTGTCAGCCCTTCCAGCATGCCTTCCTGGTTATCTGTCTCCTTTTCCATGAGTACCTTCATTGTCCTGCCTATAAACCTGCCGTTAAACTCCTCGGTTTTCCTTTTTGACAGCTCTATCAGCCTGTTGCTTCTTTCCTCCTTCTTCTCGGGAGGCACCTGGTCGCTGTATCCGGCAGCAGGCGTACCTTTCCTGGGAGAGTATTTGAAAACATGCATATGGGCAAAGGATATCTCATCTACAAACTTGTATGTTTCCTCAAAGTCCTCATCGGTTTCACCGGGAAACCCCACCATTACATCGGTAGTGATCGCAACATCGGGGATATTGGCCCTGAGGGTGTCTACAACCTTTCTGTAATCATCTGAAGTATATTTTCTGTTCATTCTTTTAAGAATCTTATCGCAACCGCTCTGGAGGGATATGTGATAGTGGGGACAGAGCTTGTGCAAACTCCTTGCAGTTGCTATAAATTCATCCGTAACGGTGGAAGGCTCAATGGAACCAAGCCTTATCCTCTCTATTCCATCAATTTCATGTACTTTTTTGATAATGTCCAGAATCGTAATTCCTCCGATGTCCTTGCCATAGGAAGCAACATGTATGCCGGTAAGGACTACCTCCTTGAAACCGCTTTCCGCAAGCTTCCGGACTTCATTCAGCACATCATGAGGCTGCCTGCTTCTGATAGGTCCACGGGCGTAAGGAATTATGCAGTAGGTACAGAACTGATTGCAGCCCTCCTGTATCTTCAGAAAAGCCCTTGTACGTTCCTTGTACGATTCAACCTTGAGCTCTTCAAAATCCCTTGTACGCATAATATCATCTACATATGCAGCCACGCCTCCACCGCTGTTTTCAATTTCCTTTATATATTCCACAATCCTGTTCCTTTGCTTTGTCCCTATTACCAAATTAACTCCCGGTATACTGCTGACTTCTTCAGGAGAGATCTGGGCATAGCAGCCTACAACGGCTATAATCGCATTTTGATTTTTCCTCCTGGCTTTTCTTATCATCTGCCTGGACTTTCTGTCGCTGAGGTTTGTAACGGTGCATGTATTTATGACATAAACGTCAGCCTTTTCTTCAAAATCCACAACTTCATAATTCTCAGCTTCAAAAAGCTCCGCCATGGCTTCCGTTTCATATTGATTCACTTTGCAACCAAGGGTGAAAAATGCAACTTTTTTCATCTGTCCTCCCATAATATATATCATTTCCTTTATGTCTGGTAAAATTCAAAAAACGTAGCGGAATGAGAACATTTCTCAAGCCACGAAGCACTTCTCAGCAGCAAGAGAAGTGTCCCCGTACCTTAGCCAGTCTCTTGATGAAGCGACTGTTATTTGGGAATATCATTCCTGCAAATCAGTTCAACAACCTAACTTAACTCTGCGCCCGATAGAAAAAAATCCAAAAACTTTGTTACAAGTGCACAATCATATGGTAAATACCCATTAGCAAGCTGGTTTTAACCGTTATATTTCAGATTGTTCCGGCAGTTTTAATAATAACACGATTGACTTATAATGGCAAACAGGATAATATAAAATTAAGAGAATTGCCGGTATATCAGTATTTTCTCAATTTTTTAAATAAGGAGGCGCTTTCATATGAAGTCATTCAATATTTCTTTGAAGTCCATAAATGATGTTAAGGACTTTGTCAATCTGGCCAATAAATATGATTTTGACATCGACCTTGTATCCGGGCGCTATGTTGTTGATGCCAAGTCCATCATGGGAATTTTCAGCCTTGATTTGAGCAAACCCATCGAAGTACAGGTTCATGCAGATGACTGCGACAAATTCTGCGAAGAAATCAAGAAATTCATTGTGTAATTAATACATTTGCTACATATAGTTTGTAAAGCATAAATAGTTTGTAAGCGTAGACATCAGGTTTTGTTTTGGGAAGGTCCTAAGAGAATTTAGGACCTTCTTGTTTTAAATGTCGCTTTCCATTAATGTCACTTGCGATTAACGTCATTTTCATCAGGTATTTCTGATAAATATCGCTTTCATTCGTTATTTCTGAATTTCACTTTCCTCAATTATTTTTATTCCATTCCTTCTCAGGAGTTCTGCTGTTACTCCGCTGCCATTGATGAGCTTACCCGTAAAGCTTCCATCGTATATTGCCCTTAAGCCGCATGATGGACTCTTTGACTTTAAAACGGCCTTTTTTGCGCCTGCAAGCCTGGCTATTTTCAGTGTTTCACAGGCACCTTTTACAAAACCTTCGGTTACATCCTTCCCTTCTTTGTTCATTACCCTGGCCTTACCGTCGAGGACGTGGGCACCGGTACCCCCGATAATCTCGGCAGCAGGCCGGGGGGTAGAAAAACCTCCAAGCTGCTC
>JAMNYG010000157.1 GCA_023622945.1 Bacillota bacterium
AAATCATAGACGGGGGATCAGGCATTTCATATGAAAAAGGTTAAATTCCTGCATTGCGGAGATATCCATCTTGACGCTCCGTTTGCCTCCCCGGGCGGGGACAGGGGGTTTTCATCCTTAAGAAGGCAGGACCTTAAAAACACATTCACAAAAATTACAAATATTGCAGCCCATGAAGCTGTTGACCTTCTTTTAATAAGCGGCGATCTTTACGAGCATTCCTATATCGGGAGGTCAACTTTCATGTTTTTGAAGGACAGGTTCAGCAAAATCCCCAAGATTAAGGTTATAATCATACCGGGAAACCATGATCCCTATGTTGCAAACTCTTGCTACGCTACGTTCCGGTGGCCTGACAATGTTTACATACTTACCCGGGAAAGACCTTATGTATTCTTCGAAGATATCTGCACATATGTATACGGCACAGGATTCAGCGCCTTCACCGGGGGGGAGAGGTCTTATTCCCACATAAAGGCTGTTGATCCTATGGCCATTAATATACTCCTCTTTCATGGCACCATAGATATGAATGTCGGTGGCGAGAAATATAATCCTGCTTCAAGCGACATCCTTTGTACTCTGGGGATGGATTACATTGCCGCAGGGCACTTCCATAACAGGATCGACGATATTGGGAAAAAGGGAATCATATATAATCCGGGCAGCCCGGAACCTCTGGGATTTGACGAAACGGGGCCTCATGGCGTTTACCTGGGAACAGTCCAAAAGGACGGTCCTTCTTCAGGCAGGCTTGAGATAAGGTTTATTGAGACAAACGAAAAATATTATGAGAGTATTGATATATATCTGGACGAATTTGATACCGATGAAAGCGCAGCCGAGAAAATTATACAGACGGCGGGTCTGCAGGATTCACAGAAGAGGTTGTTGTTGGTTACATTGAAGGGATATATTCAGCCCGGTTTTAGTATGGATCCGGTAAGGATAAAATCCCTGCTTGAAGGAAGATATTTCAATATAAGGATTAAGGACGAGACAATGCCGGCATACAGAATTGAAGAAGTGGCTAAAGAAGCGGGCATCAAAGGATTGTTTGCCAGGAAGATGGCATTTCTTATGGAAAATGAGGAGGATGAACACAGAAAAAAGCTTCTCATGGACGCATTTTTCTATGGGATGGAGGCACTGGAGCAGGGACGGGTAAATATTGCGTTGCCCGAAGAGCCGGATGCCTGATAAAAGTTTATATTGAGGAAGGATTTAAACGGATATTGTATGAACGGTTAAAGTATCAACGGATACTGAATGAACGGATTAGCTATTTAACCGGAGGACGAGGAGATGCATATAGAAAAACTTGAGATCGGTGGTTTTGGAAAACTGAAAGACGTGAGCATCTGCCTTTCAAAGGGACTAAATGTAATATACGGCGCCAACGAGTCGGGAAAGAGTACCCTCCAGCTTTTTATAAAAGCCATGTTCTATGGGCTGAAGGGAGGCAGAACCTCCAGGGACGGTACGCCTCCTCCGCTGAAAAAATACAGACCGTGGACCGGTGAAGAGTATAGAGGTGCAATTCATTATAAACTGGACAACGGACAGGCATACAGGGTAGAGAGAAACTTCGGTTCGGGCAGTGTAAAAGTGTTTGATTCTTCCTTCAGCGATATTACCGGAAGTTTTGACTTAAGCCGGGACAGGGGTCCCCTTTTTGCCGAAAGGCATCTTGGAATGAGCGAGGAATGCTTTGAACGCACCGTGTTTGTAGAGCAGCTGGAAACAAGGTTGGATGACAGCGGGAGGAAAGAGCTTCTAAACAGGCTGACAAACATCACTCAGACAGGGTTTGACGATATTTCATTCAGAAAAGCCCAGGAGGCTTTAAAGGAGGCTTTAAAAATAAATGTCGGAACCGAAAAAACCTCCGTAAGGCCCCTTGACAGGATAAATGCCAGACTGAAGGAACTGGAAACCTTAAAGGCAGAACTCGAAAATAAGCGAAAAAGGCTTATTTCAATGGAGGAAGACCGTGTACGTACGGCATCTTTGGCAGAAAAGCTGAAAAACAAGAGGATGATACTGGAAAAAATAAGAGATCTGCTGGAAATAAGGAAAAAGCTTGTGGCCGGGGAAAGGATCCTTGAGAAGTTAAAGACACTTGCTTTGGAAGCTGATTCCGTAAATAATGCTCTTGAAGAAATCCGTAGAGCCATTGACGAGGCTGCTACCTGCCGTATGAAATTTTCAGGCTTCGCTTCATACGATGAGGATCATATAGAGCAGTTAACCATAGAGTTTGACAGGCTGCAGAATTTAATAAGGACAAATGAAAAGCTCAGATTGGAGATTGAGGAGAAGAAAGACCTGATTTCCGGCATGGAAAAGGAACTCAAAAATGCTGGGGTCTTCAGCGCTTTGGGGGCAGATGCAGAAAATTATGTATCCGCCCTGAAAAAGGAGATTGAAAACCTTAAAGAACAACTGAACGGGTATGATTGTGAACGTATAAGACAAAGCCTTAAAGATGCACAAAAAAGCTTAGTGCCTGTGTATGTGGGTATTGCATTTTCTGCAGTATTTGTACTGATTTTTTTGGGATACGCCCTGGCGGTCAGAACCGGGTGGGGAGCAAATTCAGCTTATGCAGCTTCAATCCTGTCATCAGGAGTATTCATATTTTCGCTGTTTAGAAAAGCAAGGCTTTCCAGGAAGATCAGCCAGCTTACAGGAATGGAAAAAATGTTCCTGGAATCGGCAAGAAGCATTGAGGAGAGTATTTCGAAACGACAGCAGGAGCTTGACAGCATTCTTTTAAAAGCGGGAGCCGAAAGTGTGGAAGATTTTCTAGGCAAAAGGGCTTTATACAACAAGAGCGTACAGACTGTAAACAATCTTTATTCAGAACTGTATAGGCTTGAAAATTCCGTTTCTGAGAATAACAGGTCCATCGAGGATATAAACGGCAAGCTTGCCTTAAAGCTATATGAATGCGGCGTTCTTTCCGGTACGGATGGGCTTGTTCGGGAAGAAGACGTCATTGCTTTTAAAAACGGTGTAAGAAGCTTCAGGATGCTTACACATCAACTGGAAACGGCTGATGAAAGAAGAAAAAACCTTAAAACCCAACTTGAAAGGATTTATATGACATCATCAGAAGTTGCAGGTTTTGAATTAAACAGCGTTGCTGCCCTCAAGGCGGCTGTTTGCCAGACAGAAGGGGACATAACCAAGTTAAAATCCAAACTTGATGAATGTGTAAAAGACATACTTGAGGCTTGTGAAGCATATCCGGATGAAGAGGATTTTAAGGGAATTCCTGAAAGATATTCGAACCAGGATGTGGAAAGGGCAGAAAAACTGCTTCGGGAGGCATGTGCACGAAACGAGGAAGATTTGAAAAATGCGGTTTTAAGGCTTAAGGAACTGGAGGTTCTCCTTGAAGGATTTCAGGATGATGACAGCATTCAAAAGGCGGAGGAAGAGATAGAGAGGCTTCAATTAAGTAAAAGAAGACTTGAGGACATTGCGTTTTCGTTGAAAACGGCAATGGATGTTTTAACTGAAGCCAGCCTTGAAATACAAAGGCAATTTGCTCCGGCCTTAAACCAACGAATGAATTATATAGCATCCAGGATTACGGGCGGGCGATACAAGGATACCAGGGCAGATAATGATCTTTACATAAGAACCCTTTCTCCTGAAACAGGGGAAGTGGTGTCCGTATCCATGCTGAGCGGAGGTACGGTTGATCAGATGTATCTTGCAATGAGGCTTTCCGCAGCCGAGATCATCAATATGGGAGGGGAGAGCCTGCCCATAGTGCTGGACGAAGCCTTTTCACAGTATGATGATGACAGGGCAAGACATACTATAGAATACCTTGCAGAACTATCATTTCAAAGACAGGTTTTGCTGTTTACCTGCAAAGCCCGTGAAGTTGAAATCATAAAAGAAATCTGCGGCAACGGGGCAAATTATGTTTTTTTGTAATACGTAAATCCATTGATTTGTTGCATTGAATTGTTGCGGTAATCACAGAGCTTATTGCTGCCGGCACAGGCCCTCAATAATTTCTATTGCTTCCTGGCTTGAACGGGGTTTGGCTATATACCTTGCCATTTCCCTCATGTGCTTAAGCCTTAACGGATTGTGTGTGATAAGGTAAATGATGTCATCCGTTGGATCACCGTCATATATTCTGCAGGCTGCTCCGTGGTTGACAAGGAAATTGGCGTTGCCCTCTTCCTGGCCGGGAATGGGGGACATTATGAAAATGGGGAGTTCTTTTGCGAGGGATTCTGCCACAGTCATCCCTCCCGGCTTGGTGATTATAAAATCTGCGGCGTCCATAAGTTCGGGAACGTCATTTGTATAACCTAATATTTTTACCTTTTTCACGGCATCAAAGGAGTACTTTTCCAATTGTTCTTTAAGTTTTCTGTTCTTACCCGTAAGAACAATAAGCTGCAAGTCGTTGCTGTTTTTAAGCAATGACAGAAAGATGTGCTTTATCTGGCCAAATCCCAGGCTTCCTCCCATGACCAGTATTGTTGGTTTGTCATCAAGACCCAACTCATCAAGAACTGTCTTTCTGTCCTTTTTCTGAAGGAACCGGACTGAAATGGGTATTCCAACGGGGAAAACAGTTTCTTCGGGAATTCCCCGCTTTATCATCTGAACTTTCATGTATTCATGGGCAACAATATAAGCATCCACGTGGTCATGAAGCCACAGGGAATGGACTACAAAATCGGTCAGAACGGCTACCAGCGGAACGCTGACCATGTTTTTTTTCTTTAGCGTCGATACCGTTTGAAGAGGGAAAGGATGGGTGCATACTATCACCGACGGCTGAAACTGGGCGATCAGGGTTTTGATTTTGCGGAATAAAAGCCTGTTGAAGGTTTTGCTCAAATCATTGAAGTTGTAGCCGGTCCTGGACATTTCATACAGTTTTCCGTAAATTACAGGGGTAGCCTTTACGGTTCTCAGGTAACTTCCTACAACCAGTTTATCAATAATCGGGTTTACATACTTTAAAGTATCCACTATCAGGCATCTTGAATTGGGATACTTTTGCAGCAATGCTTCTTTTAAAGCTTCAGCAGCCTTAATATGACCTGCCCCTATGGAAACTGACAAAAATAATACGTCCATGCGTTCCCTCTTGCTTTTTTGTATTTTATTATAGCATAGAAAAATGGCATACACAGTAATATAGTTTTCCCGAATGTTACCAAAACATATACTTCGTTTATTCACATATTTTTTTACGCCGGTACAAAAAATAACTTCAAGTGAAGGAGGGACATGAATTTGAGACGGTTAAAAATTGTCATTTTCCTTAGCTTGGTTTTTATTGTTTGCTTTATATCTTCATTTGAAGGCGGATTGGTAATTACAAGCCTGTCACCGGTCCTCTCCTTGGGAAGTACCGGGAAGTCGGTTGAAGAAATGCAGCAAAGGCTGAAAAACTGGGGGTATTACGATGGAGATGTGAACGGCATTTACGATAAGAATACATTTTTGGCAGTACTGAACTTTCAGAAAAATTACAACATCTTTGCCAACGGTATAGCCACGAGAGACACTTTGGATGCCATGGGTCTTACCACCGTTGTGCGCTCCGGAGCCATATATGCCGAAGGGAAGGGAGTAAGCGATGAACAGCTTCTTGCCAGGGCCATAAACGGAGAAGCCAGGGGTGAGCCATATGAAGGACAGGTTGCGGTAGGTGCCGTTATCTTAAACAGAACAAGGCATCCCGATTTTCCAAAGACCATAGCAGGAGTGATTTATCAGCCCGGAGCGTTTACAGCGGTATCCGACGGGCAGATAAACATACCCATAGATCCCAATTCCACCGTTGTAAAAGCGGCCAGGGATGCATTAAACGGCTGGGATCCCACAAACGGGTGCTTATATTACTGGAACCCTGCAACGGCAACAAGCAAGTGGATATGGAGCAGAAAAATAGTTAAGAAAATTGGAAAGCATTATTTTGGGATATAGGAGGTGCTGGTTTGAGTATCAGGGGAAAACTTCTTGATTTCAAACAAAGGCTTCAGGACAGGAAAATGTACAGCATCGTGATAGTTGTAATAGCTGCTGTAGCTATGTGGGGAATATATCAATACAAACATGCCGCCCATTTAAGACAGGAACTGGACAATCAATATAACAGGGCATTCTATGACATGGTTGGATACGTGCAGAATGTAGATACATTATTGATAAAGGCATTGATTGCATCCACAACCGAAGGAATAGCCGCAAACCTTCAGGAGGCCTGGAGGCAGGCTAATTTGGCACAAACAAACCTGGGGCAGCTTCCTGTTTCCCAGGAAGTATTGGCCAACACATCCAAATTCCTTACACAGGTGGGGGATTTTGCATACGCGCTAAACAGGCAGAATATAGCCGGAAAGCCTCTTACAGATGAACAATACAAGACCCTGGAGAAGCTTCATGGTTTTGCCGTTTCGCTCAACAAGAGCCTTAACGAACTTCAGAATCAACTGGCTACGGGAAGACTGAGATGGAATGAACTTGCAAACAAGGGAACCAAATTGTTCAGCAAGACATCGGCAGAAATGCCCAAGGAGCAATTTGAAAATATTGACAAGACGTTCCAGGAGTATCCCACGCTTATATATGACGGACCTTTTTCAGATCATATGGTAACAACCGAGCCTAAAGGCATTACCGGAGAAGAAGTGAATATTGAACAGGCAAAACAAAGCGTTATAAAGTTCTTTGGTGCTGACAAGGTGAAATCTGTAGACTATGTGGAAGAGCACAGTGACAACACAAATACCATAAAGACATACAGCTACAGGGTGACTTTCAAAAACGCGCCTGAAGATCAGACTGCCAACATAGAAGTTACCCGAAAGGGAGGACATGTCATATGGATGCTGTACAACAGGCCGGTTCAAGGTGAAAATATTGACATGAACAAAGCCAAGGAAGCAGGAAAAAAATTTCTTGAAAGCCGTGGCTACAAGAATATGGTGGACACCTATTATCTGAAAGAGGATAATACAGCTATAATCAACTACGCATATAAACAGGATGATGTCATCATATATCCTGATTTGATTAAGGTTAAAGTTGCACTGGATGATGGTGAGATCATAGGCTTTGAAAGCAAGGGATACCTCTCTTCCCATAGAAAAAGGGAAATACCCGAGCCCAAGATTTCCATGGAAGAGGCCAGGAGTAAAATAAATCCAAAGGCAAAGATATTGAGCTCCGGACTCGCCATAATCCCTACCGAGTATAAAACCGAGATTTTCACATATGAGTTCAAGGGTAAGCTTAACAACAGCGATTTCCTGGTATATATAAATGCCGAAACCGGAAAAGAGGAAAATATCCTGATAATCATAGATACACCAAACGGAGTTCTTACCATGTAACGGGAAATAAAATTCAGGTACGGGAACAAGCTTCAGGCTAATGAACGATGACATTTCTTAAGTTAGTGTACAGGAACATTTAATGTACGGGGGCATTTCTCAAGAATATACGGGGACATTTCTCTACGCCTAAGAATTGCTTTAAAGCTTGAGAAATGCCCCCGTTCCATTATCTTCCCCAAACCTTTTTATTGCAAAAAAGCCGTTTAACAGGTATTATTAAAAAAGAATGATTCCTTTTCAGGAGGTTTTTATTTGCAGGATATAAATTTAAATGGATTACAAGGGTATGATCCTGAAATGTTGCTTTCTTTCAGAGAAGAAAAAAGAAGGCCAGGCGTAGGACAGGTTTGCGGGTTATTTTCCATATCGGTCATCCTTTTGTTGTTTATCGCATCCAGGGTACAGAGAAATTCATTTTACTCAGGCATACTGATAACTGAATACGTGCTGATTCTGCTGCCACCTTTGATCTTTCTGGTGTTGTGGAAATATGACATAAAGGATGCACTTGGATTAAACAGGGTCAGCATCTTAAATCTCTTTTTAACATTTTGCATAATGCTGTTTTCCATTCCTGTGGTAAATGTGCTTAACGCACTGTATTACCTGTTGCTGAAGCTGATATTCGGCAGGGTTGTAGTATCAAGCATTCCTCCTGCAACAGATGCTGTAAGTCTTTTGGTAAACGTGTTTGTGGTCGGAATTTCAGCTGGTATTTGCGAGGAAGTATTGTTCAGAGGAGTTATTCAGAGGGGCCTTGGGAAGTTGGGAGGGTTTCTGTCCATTCTTATTACTTCAGTTCTGTTCGGACTGTGGCACAACTACCTGCCCAGCTTTTTCGGCACAGCTCTTTTAGGCGGCGTGATAGGATTTATTGCGTATAGGACAAATTCCTTTTACAGCGCCATGTTTGCACATTTCACCAACAATTTCATTGCGGTGGTTATGGGTTACCTGTCAGTAAAAATCCAGGAAAACCTTGGGCCTTCAGCCCTTGAGGGAGTGGGCAGCCAGCTGGATCCCGACGTATATTTCGGTGAAATTCTGAGCATGGAAGGCCCGGAGCTGATGGCTCTTATAGGCGCCTGGGTATTTATCGTGCTGTTTTGCCTTGCCATCCTGTCAGGGCTTATTACAGCCTTTATGAGGACTACGTCAGAGACGGTCAGAAAGGCAAGATATAAGGCAGGGTCAGAAGACATAAAAGGATTGGCATGGCTGTTACCGGGACTTATGTTTATCGGGTTTGTCTTTTATGTAAACGCCCTGTCTCTGAAGGGTGCAAACCTGGGATTTGTGGAGCCTATACTTAAAATCATAGGGCTTAGATAAGAAATTTTCAGTATTTGGTAAGAAGAATCCAGGTTCGGGTAAGGAGCCTGGGTTTTATTTTGCCCCAAGCTTCTTGAGCCTTCTTATATCGTCCCCTGCAAAGCGGTATATTTCAAATGCACCGATAATCCTTGATGCCACTCTTTCATCATAATACTCATACAGCTCTTTTATCCCGAAATTGGTCGAAATTATTGTTTTGCAGGGGCTGGACATATCCCTGGACAGCCGCGCATTCAAAAGGCTCAGGAACTCAGCGTATCTTGCAGCGCTCATCGGTTCGGTTCCCAGGTCGTCTATGATGAGCAGTTCTGATTCGAAAATGTTTCTGTATGACAGGTCATCGTATTCCTCTTCCTTTAAAGCTCTGGCCTTATACTCGTTAATGGTGCTGAAAAGCTTGGGAGACGTCATGTAAAGCACGGTAATGCCCCTGTTGATCAGTTCCTCTGCGATGCAGTTGGCCATGTATGTTTTCCCTACTCCTGCAGGCCCGCTGAAAAAGAGGTTTTTCTGCTCAGGCTTATGAAAGTTTTCTATAAATTCCATGCATTTTTCCTTAATCAGGAGGATATTTTCCCTTGGCGATATGTTGATGCCGTATTTTTCAACGTTAACTTCATCGGAGAAAAAGCTTTCATCAAACTGCGAGAAATTTCCCCTCTCCACAGGTCCAAGTCCGGACTCCTTATAGAGAAATTCTATAAGAAGCTGCTTGTAACAGTGGCATTTTTCTATACGGTTTTCGGATTCTATGTACCCTGTATCCCTGCACTGAGGACATTTATAAACGGGTTCAAGGTAGTCCTCGGGGTACCCGTGGCTTAAAAGCAGGCTGTTTTTTTCCTCCTTTAAGCCATCGATGATCTCCTGGACCTTTTTGACCGCATCCACATCCTGGCTGTTTCCCTGCAGTATGAGCCTGCTGTATTTTATGCCGCTTAAGTTTATCTCGTTATCAATCTCTTCCAGCCTGGGGATTTTTGAATACAGCTCTTTTTTCCTTGATTCAAGGCGGTCGGCTGCATCCTTTTGCCTTTTTTCATATTCCAGTTTTATAAGATAGTAAAAATCCCTGCTCATATTGCCTCCGTATCCCATTAACCATACTTAAGCATTACTTGTTTATGCATCCATTGCTTACGTATCACTTGTTTTCATAAAGGCTGTCAAAGAATTCGTCATCATACTGCCTCTGCTTGAAATTGCCACGCTGCGGTACTTCCAAAGCTTCTTCCGTTTGTTTTTTTGCCATCGCTTCCTTTTTCTGCTTGTCGTATAACATTATTTCGTCTTTTGTCTTTAAGCCGTTCTTATGCCAGTCTGAAATAATGGAGTTAATATAGTTAAAGTTGGGATTTATCTTGGATGTTGTTTTTCTCAGTGCCAACTCTATTATATCAAAATCGTAACCGAATTCGGTGACCCACTTTTCGACGAATTCATCCTCATACTGGGTCAGATTCCTGTTTAGCTTGAGCTTCTTAATAATCCTTTTCCTTACATCCTTAAACTTCTCATACTGAATGGAGTAGTTGTCCAGGTCGAAGGAGTTCTTTATGTTCTTGCTGTACCAGTTCTCCGCCACTTTGGTAATATAGTTTTTATTAAGGCCGTTATGGTTGTAGCAGTGCTGAAACAGTGCAAACATTACGTCCTCGTCAAATTTATACCTATCAAACCATGCATCGATATCGGTATACCAGGACGGAGACATGAGCCCCTGGAAGAAAGTATTGTTTATGGCGGTTATGATTTCATTGCGCTTTTTGTTTTTCTCGGTGTTCTGCAAGGCTTCCTCAGGAGTGGATGTGGTCTTCATCCTGTAAATCTTCCTTATTTCCTTTTCTTTCAGATCTACCAGCTCTATCGAGTTGTCAAGCCTGATCAGGACCCCAAGAGCCTCAAGCTGAACGAAAGCACTTTTAACCTTCTCAGGTTCCATGCCCAGTACTTTGGACAGTTCTTCAGAGGAAGCCTGCTTGTTATGTTTGGCTAAATAAAGGCAGTACAGGTAAACCTTGACGCTGTCAGCGTCAAGTGAAGGCATGTATTCTGTTATGAAAATATCGGGTAAAAGCGTGTCTGAATATAATGATCTATGTACTTCAAATTTCATCTTAAGTTACCTCTCATGATTCTGGTAAAATGTACTTGCGTTTTTTTATTATATCATGAATTCCAAAAATTCATTATATAAGCGGAGCATTATAATTCTGACATAAGGAGCTCTTTTTGATATTATATCATGAAACGGAAGCAAAACATGATTTAATTGGACAGCATTTTTTTAGAGATGGTTCCCATACGGATGTTTATCCATTCTCGCCTTCTTTGCATTGAGCGTATTATATAGGATATACCATTACAATAGTTCCCTATAGGACCCTATGGAACAGATAAGTCTGGGAAAATATGTAGTTGATTTTATTGCTGATTTGTATTAATATATATATGCTAAATAAAAATGCGCCTATAGCTCAACTGGATAGAGCGTCTGACTACGGATCAGAAGGTTGTGGGTTCAACTCCTGCTGGGCGCACCAGAAAAGCAAGAGCCTGTAAGTGTATAGCTTGCAGGCTCTTATTTTATATAGTGCGTCCAGCGAAGCTGGACCTCACTTGCCGGTGAAAGTCCGGCACAGGTAATTGCCAGGAAACCCGTTAGCTAATCCCGGTGCGTCACAGTAATGTGAGGTGCTGAGCGGGAGGATAAAGTACCTGCCTAAACAGCAGGGCGAGCGAAAATGCAGACCGTAACATTAAGTGAATTC
>JAMNYG010000042.1 GCA_023622945.1 Bacillota bacterium
GAGGCCAGAACATTTGTTACTCTTGGTGTTTCAATATCAAGCATTCCCTGTGAAAGGGGCAGTATAAACTTCCATATTTCCGAAATGCAAAATATGAGCTCGTTTAACCTTTCAACCAATGCAGTTAAAGGTTCACAACATCCTTCGTATTTTACAGGATCGGTTTTTTCCCCCTTAAGCATTTGAATTATGGCTTCCGTTATCTGCTCTATTACCTGCTTCTCAGCCTTATTCACCAAATACACCTTTCCCCGTCATAATTTGTAATTTATACAGGATTGAATATTCTGAACCTGCAAACCCTATCTCCTGTTCCCCAGCAGTCAATTTCCTTCACCGTAAACTCCTTGCCTGTATAGACCTTCAAAATACCTGCTATAAAGCCTTCATCATAACTGCATACCGTTGAGTTTGTAAGGGGTAGTCCGGAACAGTCCAGATCTTCAGCCACCGTAAGTATCAACTCCATTTTTTCCGTATCTGCCTTTTCAACCCGGAGAATGCCTATTTTCTGTTCTAACAAAACATTTTTCAGTTGGGTCAGAAAATCAGGAAGTTCAAGGTTTGTATCAAGATAATCCCTGCAAAATTTTTCTCCCACAAGTTTTCCTGCTTTAAAGAGAATCTGGTCTGCCAATTCTTTGTTAAATTCCATACTCAGAACATGTCTTATGGAATACTGCATCAATCTATAAATATTAACGGGAACTTCCTGGCCGAGATTCGGCCTGCCGGTCTTAACGTCACCAATTTCCTCCCATGAAATCAACGCATCCGTTTTCGACAACTGGACCCCCCTCCTTTATACATTATTTTTATAAAAAGTTTCCACATAAAATATAATACTACAAATTTTTATCCTTTCCTACTGCACCGGTAACTTTTATCCAAAATATACAATATAAAAAATACCTTTCTCAGAAAAAACAATGTGTTGAAAAAAGTTGTCATATCGGATAAGTTACCGTATTGGACAAAAATAGTAGGTTTAGCTTTAAAATTACCCTTTAGTCTAATTTTTCCTGATTATATCCCAAAACGTACAAGTTTTTGTAATTACGGAAAATTGAAAAACAAATTTTTTAATGCTATAATCTTTTAACGTGCTATTAATTTAACTTATTGCTTGGCTGAGATGCGTTAATGATACCATTACACTATTATCCTTGCAGGATGTTTTTAACAAACCGAATATAAAAATCCAACCAACATTTATTATAATAGAAATAAAATTATACTTTACAAAAAATCGATGAACGGGTTGCTGTGAAATGAAGAAAAACAATGAACTTACAAATACCGATCTTATCAGGTATGCTTTTAGGAAATCATTACCTGTCCTTTTCGGATATGTTTTTTTGGGAATTGCATTTGGCATATTGCTTGAGGAAGCAGGATACAACTTCGTGTGGGCTTTTGCCATAAGTCTTTTTGTTTTTGCAGGCTCCATGCAATTTGTCCTGGTTTCCCTGCTAAAAGAAGGGGCTTCGCTGTTAATCACTGCATTAATGACATTGTTCATAAACAGCAGACACATATTCTATGGCCTTTCCTTTGTAGAATCGTTCCGGAAAATGGAGAGGTATTATCCCTACATGATATTCTCTCTTACCGATGAAACATATTCGGTGCTTTATTCCTGCAGGGATGATGAAGAAGGGCAGCAGCAGGACCATAAAGCATGGTTTTATATCGCCTTGTTACATCAGTGTTACTGGATACTTGGATCTGTTATTGGAGCCCTGGCAGGGAATCTTATACCCCTTGACTTTACCGGCATTGATTTTTCCATGACGGCTTTATTTGTGGTAATCCTGATTGACCAGATACGCGGCTCAAAAGTATATTTCCCTGCAGCGACAGGGGCTGTATGCGCAACTTTATGCCTGGTTATTTTCGGAGGCGATAATTTCCTCCTGCCTGCCCTGCTCACCACCGCTTTTACATTGTTTTTAAAAAACAGCTTAAATAATTCCGCAAAAGGGAGTGACTGAAATTATGCCCGTTTCACATTCAGTACTGATAGTTGCAATATGTGCCGTATGTACTTTTATTACAAGGGTAATCCCCTTTGGGTTGTTTCGTGGCAACAGGAAAATGCCTGAATCGGTGGCAAAACTTGCTCATCTTTTGCCACCTGCCATTATTGCAGTCCTTGTTGTATACTGTCTAAAGGGTATACCGTCCCAGGATATGGCCACCAATGCCGTAACGCTCGCATCTGTTGCGGTGGTAGTCATTCTTCACCTGTGGAGGAAAAACACCCTGCTCAGCATAGGCGCAGGAACGGTCTTTTACATGATTGCCTTAAGGCTGATTTAAAAGACCGACTATATAAAAAACAATGACTTCTATTTTCATGTTATTTTTCATACCAGACAACAGCGCACTTCTACATTGGTTGATTTTTTGTTTCAAATGATATATTTTTATACTATGGCATAAAAAGAGATGCTAATAAAAAAGTAATTCCATATTGCATAAAGGAATGACTATATTAAATGAAAGTTATTCAAATCAATGCATTCTTTGACCACATGCTTCCTATAATTATTATAAAGTGAGGATATTCTATGGGTTTAACGAAAATCAGCAAGATTCATCCTGACTATACAGAATACCTGAGAGACGAGTCGCGCAAAACTGGTACTGCAGATACAATATCCTTTCCGAGGAATGAAGATGAAGTAAGGGAAATTCTCAGACAAATGCACCAGATGAAAATTCCCGTCACGGTTCAGGGTTCGAGGACAGGTATAACGGCAGGAGCCGTACCTTTCGGCGGTCATGTAATGAATTTAAGCCGAATGAATAAGATTTTGGCTCTTAGGTTTGATGAGGCACGGGGCTGTTTTTTCCTGACGGTACAGCCCGGCCTTTTGCTGTCCGATCTTCGTAAATCATTGGAAGATGCCGGGTTTGATGTCGAAGGCTGGTCGGATGATTCCAAAAAGGCTCTTGAAAGAATGAAAGAAACGGGCAGATGGTTCTTTACTCCTGATCCTACCGAAACTTCAGCTTCAATAGGAGGAATGGTTGCCTGCAATGCTTCGGGAGCCCGTTCTTTTTTCTACGGGCCTACAAGAAAATACGTAGAAGCCATAAACGTCGTGCTGTCCGACGGTGACAGGATATGTCTCAGGCGGGGTGAACAAAAGGCAAGCGGAAGACAGATTTCAATAACTACAGAGCAGGGACGCATAATTGAATGCAGACTTCCCGACTATACAATGCCTGAGGTAAAAAATGCTTCAGGATATTATGTATCAGACGACATGGATCTGGTGGATCTTTTCATAGGAAGCGAAGGAACCCTGGGCATTGTAACCGAAATTGAAATCAGGCTTCTGCAAATGCCTGAAGTGATGTGGGGAATTATGGCCTTTTTCCCTGATGAGAATTCTGCCCTGAATTTCGTACGGGCTTCAAGGGGTGAACAGGGAGTCGTTCCTGGTATTGAAATTGCCGGTAAACCGGTGGCTATAGAGTTTTTCAATCATTCATCGCTTAATCTCTTAAGGGAACAAAAAAAGGCAAGTCCGGCCTTCTCTGAAATACCGGATTTACCGGATGAATTCCACACTGCCGTATACGTTGAATATCACGGTAACAGCGAGGATGCCGTGGGAGAGATGGTTATGCAGGCTTCAGAACTTCTTGTGGCATGCGGCGGCAACGAGGATGCAACATGGCTTTCAACTTCCCCGGCTGAAATGGAACGTCTTCTGTTTTTCCGTCATGCAGTCCCTGAGTCTGTAAATCTCCTGATAGACAAAAGGCGTTTAGAAAATCCGGATATTACCAAGCTTGGAACCGACATGGCCGTGCCGGATGATAAGCTGGTTCATATCATGTCAATGTACAACAGGGATCTGGATGAACACAAATTGGAATCGGTGATGTTTGGCCATATAGGCAATAATCACATACATGTAAATATTTTGCCCAATTCCCTGGAAGAGTACATGGATGGAAAATCTCTCTACCTGGAGTGGGCCAGAGAGGTGATAAGTCTAGGAGGAACGGTGTCCGCAGAACATGGCGTAGGCAAGCTTAAGACCAACATGCTGGCAGAAATGTACGGACAGGAAGGCATATCAGGAATGCTTCGCGTAAAGAACGCATTTGACCCCGAGGGTTTGCTAAATAAGGGAAATCTGTTCGGTTAATACTTTATATGTTTAATACTTAATAAAGGGGATCTTCTTAATACTTAATATAAGGGAATCTTTCTGAGAAAGAAGATCTTTTTGAAAACTCACAGTGGACTTGTTATTTTTCCGGATGTAAAAATCCTGCTGAAATTAAAATCAAACAAAGTTAGGGGGCGCTTCAATGCTTTATAGTCAAGTTGGTGATCTAAAAGTCAGTAAGTTTATCATCGGAGGAAATCCTTTCAGCGGTTTTTCCCACCAGGGAACAGAACGTGATAAAGAGATGCTCGACTATTACACGGATGACCAAATCATCCTGGAGTGGAAAAAGGCTGAATCTCTGGGAATCAACACATTCATCGCCCGCACGGATGATCATATCATAGGAGTTTTGAAAAAGTACCGTGAACAGGGCGGCAAACTTCAATGGTTTGCTCAGACCGCTTCTGAGCTGCCCATTGAAAAAGCCATACAGAATGCAATAGATAACAAGGCAGTAGCATGTTATATCCATGGAGGCGTTGTAGACAACTATTATGCCAATGGCAAAATGGACCTCCTTCCTGCCGCAATAAAAATGATCAAAGATGCAGGCATGTACGCAGGCATTGCCGGCCACAAGACGGAAGTATTCCTGTGGGCTGAAAAGTACCTGGATTGCGATTTTTATATGTGCTCCTATTACAATCCTATATCCCGTGACAAAGAAGCAGCTCACAGGCACGGAACCGACGAAAAATTCAGGGAAGAAGACTGCACCAGAATGCTTCAGACAATCAGGTATCTGACAAAGCCTGTTATCCACTACAAGACACTGGCTGCCGGACGCATTGATCCTGAAGTGGCATTTGAACGCACTGCAAAAGCCATGCGTGAAAACGACATGGTATGCGTGGGCATATTCTCCAAGGATGATCCGGACATGCTGGAAAAGGATGTTAAACTGTTAGAGAAATATTTAAGCCTCTGAAGAAATATTTGAGCTTCTAGCATGGAATTTAAGATTCTAACCGGGATTTAGGATTCCAACCGGGATTTAAGATTTCGACCTGTATTTAAGATTTCAACCTGTATTTAAGATTTCAACCTGTATTTAAGATTTCAACCTGTATTTAAGATTCCAGCCTGGCGGATAAGTCAACCGCCAGGCTGGTTTAATTACACCTCACCGACGCTTCACAGGCAACGGGCAAACTCTCAGACATTCTCCTCTGACCGGTTCCCTGTCACTTATTATCTTTCGCCTCATGCATAATTGGGGGTCTGACTTGGCAGGTGTATCAATGAAAACCTGTCCCTGGTCGGCCTTTTCTACCGTCCTGTAGTCTACAACTTCCTTATCATCTCTTAAGGTTATGCAACCGGTGGGACAGGCCTTCAGGCATTTCCGGCACTTTTCCCTGAGACATATAGGCTCTGAAACCAGGGGATCTCCGACCAATTCAGCATTGGTTATTACTGAATTGAACCTTACCCTCGGTCCAAACTCCCTGGTCACCACCAGGTTGTTATACCCAAACTCTCCTAAACCTGCCCTGACGGCAGCATGCCTGTGAGAGAAGGGTCCGTATGTATAATTTAAAGGATTTTTCCCCTTCCACATTTCATATGGAGGTTTACTGCCCACATTGGGATGTATGCCCGTCGTGGGAAATATCACCGCTTTAAATCCTTTTAACACAAGATACTGTCCTATAATCTGGCCTATATATTGGAGCATTTTGTCATGAAGCGCATGCCCCATTTCATTGTACACCAGGTCATAAAAATCATTGATTATGTCAGGAGGCAACATTTCCGATCCCCTGCGTGCTGCCTCTGCCGAACCGTACAGAACCGAATCCAGGATAGGCATGCCAAAAGAAATAACCGCCTTTGCATCGGGCATAAAATCCCTTGGATCATGTCCCTTTGGCGGACGGTCATACAAGGGAGGCATGGGATCGAACCTCTCAATGGGCGCAATCCCCACAAGAACGGCACCGTGCCTTTTGGCAAGCATTTTTACCTTCCTGGTCAGGCGCAGCATGTCATTACCGTCACTCATAATAATCCCCCCGTAAACCTAACAGTTTTTTGTTTCTAAGCACCCCGAGAATCTTCCCGAAACATTTGCATATAAGATACGCTGCAGCAAACAAAAGAAACAGCATATGCTGATAAACATTTCTTTATGAGAGAATTACAATCAAATATATGCCCAGGAACGTCAGCAGTAATATATATGCTATATAGTATTATATTTCAGTATATATTTAAAGGCAAATAAATATCTTTTAAGGTCTCGTTGTACATCATGACATGTGTATGTTAAAATAATCAGAGCAGTTATAACGAAAATTCATTAAAGATTGCTCTCCTAAAAAGCTTTCATGTCTCAGGCAAAATACCCAAATAAGACAAAGGAGGCTTGGGATGAAAAACAGGATTCCAATCATTATTGATACGGATATAGGAGAGGATATTGATGATCTGCTTGCGCTTTCCTTTGCGCTTAACTCGCCGGAGTTTGAGATTCTGGCAATAACTACCGTAGACGGAGATACTGAAGCCAGAAGCAGAATTGCCCGCAGGATGACTCTTGCCTATGGACAGCCCCACATTCCTGTAGTGGCCGGTTATCCCAGGTCAATGCCTGAAGCCTGTATAACCTACCCTCCCGGTACTGCCGTTCACCAGATGGATGTGGCGCCCGATGAAACGGGATTGCCTCCTGCATGCAATATGAAAGCTGATGAATTAATCGCATCACTTGCCAATGAGCGGCCCGGTGAAGTTTATGCCTTAACCATAGGTTCCATGACCAATATCGGCCAGACTCTTGTCCACTACCCTGAAACTGCCCGCAAGCTGGCAGGCATTATCACCAATGGCGGAGTGTTCGGACCCGACCGGGAGACTGAAATCGGCTGGAATCTCAGGTATGACCCTGTTGCCGCATCCATAGCAGCACGAAGCGGCGCCAAGTGGGTACTGCTTCCGGAAAGCATGAAAAACCTTGGGGGATTAACCAGGGAAGATGTTGAAAATATAAGGACCAGGGGTCTTGAGACCACTGACCTGATGATGGTTGCAATCGAAGGATGGAGAAAGAATAAAATTGAATGCGGACCAGATTCCATACCTCACTTAAGTGACTTGAAAGTCTTTGCCTATCTTTTGGGAGGATTTATAGAAACCATTCCGGGATTTGTACATATTACCGTCAGTCCCTATGGATCTCCTGAAATAAGTGGATTAAAGGTGGTACCGGATCCCAAAGGCAGCCACCTGCTGGGATGGAAAGCAACACCGGAGAACGGCAGGCGTCTGCACCATCTGTTTATGGAAAGGATTTTGGCCGAACCCTATGAAAAAATATAATTTGAGTTTTATATCCATTGCCATATATTATTCCATCATATACATGAGCGGAGGCGCATTCTCTTCCTATATAGGCCTGTATTACTCAAGCATCGGCCTCGGCAATTCCCAAATAGGATTGTTGACTTCTATCGGCGCAATCATAGCCATATTGGCACAGCCTGTATGGGGAATCATCAGCGACAGGTCAACGCTGAAAAACAGGGTCCTGACATTATGCCTGCTTTTTTCCGGCTTAACCATATGGCTGATGTTCCTGCCGGGTAACATATTCTGGCTTCTGGCCATATTTACAGCAGTTTTCTATCTCTTTCACTGTGCGATAAACCCTTTAAGCGATGCAATCACCCTTGAATTGTCCAGGAAAGAAAACTTCCGTTTTTCGGCTGTAAGAACCGTGGGATCCCTTGGATTTGCCATAATGGCCGCAATTGCCGGGATGATTTTCGATAAGGATATCAACCGCATTTTTGTTGTGTTCTCAGTTCTCATGCTGGCTGCCTTTCTGCTCTCTTTCCTAATACCTCCCGTAGAAGGGCATCAGAGCAGACAACAGAAGATAAAGCTTTGGGCACTTTTTAATAACAAAGAGCTTGTCCTGCTATATGCATATACTTTTATTATTGAATCAACCCTCGGGTTTTTTTACTCCTTTCACTCGGTATACAGCGAAAGTGTCGGCATAAGCACATACCTTATAGGCATAGGCGTAATGGTGGGGTCCTTCAGCCAGTTCCCTTTTATGATATTCTTTGACAGGATATATAAAAAATTCGGTATCAAAAACATACTTTTCGCATCCGGAATAGTTCATGCTGTCAGATGGTTGCTCTATGCCTTCGCCTTAACACCGCGAAGCATCGTTTTCATCTGGGCCTTACATGGTTTTACATATATAGTGTTCTACCTTTGCCTGGCTGAATATGTAAACTCCAATGTAATAGATGAACTGAAGTCCAGCGGCCAGGCCATGAATTCCATCATGATACAGGGAATAAGCAGGTTCTTCGGAGGATTCCTGGGGGGCATCCTTGCTTCGGCAATATCCCTGAAATACGTATTTCTTATAGGCTCGGTTATATGCATTGCCGCCACGGCATGTTTCTTCGTTGTAATGAAAAAATATTATAACAAAAACGCGAAATGCGCTGATGCTACAGATTTCTTAAACGGCTGCAGATAGCCTCCCCCACCTCATATGTTGATGAGCTCCCTCCTATATCGGGAGTTTTAATCCCCTCGTTGGTAACCTCTTCAATTACGTCCAGAAGCTTCTGTCCCAACTCATGCTCTCCGAAATGGTCCAGCATCATTTTGGCCGACCAGATCTGGCCTATCGGGTTGGCTATGCCTTTCCCATAAATGTCCGGAGCCGACCCGTGGACAGGCTCAAACATGGACGGATATTTTCCTTCCAGGTTTATGTTTGCCGATGGAGCTACTCCGATACTTCCCATTATGGCTCCTCCGATGTCGGTTAAGATATCCCCGAACAGGTTGCTTGCCACAACCACGTCGAACATCTCCGGTTTTGTAACAAAAAATGCCGCCAGAGCATCAATATGACAAGATGCTGTTTTAACATCAGGATATTCCGTTCTGACCCTGTTAAAAACTTCGTCCCAGAAGGTCATGGAGTGAACGATACCGTTGGACTTGGTGGCCGATGTAACATGCCCCCTTCTCTTCCTTGCAAGCTCAAATGCATAACGCATGGCCCGCTCTGTACCTTTTCTGGTAAAAACGGCATTTTGGATTACAATCTCATCCTGGCCCCTGTGAATCCTTCCCCCTGCTTCGCTGTATTCCCCTTCGCTGTTTTCCCTGACAACAACCAGATCAAAATCCTTTGGATTGGCAAGGGGAGACTTCAGGCCTTTGAAAAATTTCGCCGGACGTATGTTGACCGACTGTTCAAACTCCCTTCTGATCCTGATCAGAATACCCCACAGGGAGACGTGGTCCGGGACGATTGCAGGATTTCCTATGGCTCCCAGAAAAATTGCATGATGGTCTTTTAAAATATCCATCCCGTCATCAGGCATCATTTTCCCGTGCTCTTTATAGTAATCACAGCTCCAGGGAAACACATCAAATTCAAACTTTATCCCTCCGTGAACTTCAGCCGCGGTATCCAATACCTTCATTGCAACAGGAACAACTTCTTTTCCTATTCCGTCTCCCGGAATAACCGCTATTTTCAGATTTTTCATTCTGTTTCATCTCCTGAGTTTATCGGTAATATCATGAACCTGATGCCAGCATTGTGAACCTAAGGCAGCATCATGCATTTTAACATTGCCATACCTGCTACTATACCTGCTTCTCATCCAAGCGGATTTCCCACTTGTGTCCTCTGTATCTGATTATAAACAAGGTGCTTCTGACAATCCAGTCAATTATCATGGCTACCCACACGCCCATTACTCCCATGTTCAGATATTTAGATAAAAGAATACCGAAACCTATCCTGAAAATCCACATGGAGCCGATGCTCACCATCATGGTAAACCGTACGTCATTGGAGGCTCTCAGGGTATTTGGCAGGGTAAAAGACGTAGGCCATGAAATGCATGCGTTTATTCCGTGAAATATCATGATCTGTTTTGTCATAGCTGCAGTTTCAGGTGAAAGATTGTATATCCTTAATATAATTGGTATTGCAAGTATTATGACTAAATTAACAACCGCAAAAGAGATATATGTGAGTTTCAGCAATTTCCTGGTATAGTACCTTACCTGCTCATAATCACCGGCACCTACACACTGGCTTATTACAGTTATGAGTCCCAGACCTATAGCTATCCCCGGGAGAATCTGAAATGTCGCAACCGCATTTCCTATTGCATTGGCCGTAATGGAGGCGGTCCCAAATCCGGCGATAACGCTGAGCAGCATAATTTTACCCAACTGGAAAAAGCTGTTTTCCAGCCCGTTTGGAATACCTATATTAAGTATTCTTAATACCAGGCTTTTGTCAAACCTATAACGGAAAGGCCATGTTATATGAACAGCAAGGCTTCTGTCACACAGCAGCACAACTATCATCAACGCAGCAACGGCTCTTGAAACAAGAGTGGGTATTGCCGCACCTTCAACTTCCATTTTGAAGCCGTATATTAAAACTGCATTACCAATAACATTGATTATATTCATAATTGTCGATGTTACCATGGTTATCCTTGAATTTCCCATGGATCTGAAAAGCGCAGCACCGCTGTTGTAAATGGCTATAAAAGGAATGCTGGCAAATACAATCAACATGTAGGTATTGCAATAGGCTTCCACGTCAGGTTCTATTCTCCCAAAAACCACGTCAAGTATAAAGCCTTTGCCCAGGTACAAAATTACCATTACGATAACAGCTATAAACGTTACGAAAACCAGCAGCTGCTCTCCTGCTTTTCTTGCCATGTCAAGCCGTTTTTGTCCTATGAACTGGCCTACTACTATGGCACCTCCCGAAGCGAGAGCTGCAAATATGTTAATAATCAATATATTTATGGAATCCACAAGGGATACTGCTGATACCGCACTTTCACCTACACTTGCTATCATGACCGAATCTGCCAGGCCAACCGAAATGGCAAGGATTTGCTCTATAATCAACGGTATCATAAGCTGTATCAGGCTTTTATTGGTAAAGAGGTATTCCTTGTTTAATTCTGAACTCATTTTTCCTGACCTCACGTTGCAAAACCCCTGTTACAAAAATGCTCTCCTTCTATGCTTTATACTTGCCTGATTCAAGGCCTTGTTACAATGAAGGTGTATAAATAAAATTGTTTGACAAAAATTTATGTAACATAAGTCTATATTATAATAAATGTACCTTTATAAATCAAATGTATGCTCAGTTTTGGTCGTGTCAACTTGTTTTAGGTTTTGCGTTACTGTCTGCCCCTCTCTTTGGGAGGATCATATAGCAAATCCATTATCTCGTATGAATCTAAGTGTCCGTGTCAGCAGAGTTAC
>JAMNYG010000102.1 GCA_023622945.1 Bacillota bacterium
AGCTATATACTTATACAGGAAACCGACACGGATGATATTCTGCTTTGTGATTTGTATTCAATTAAGTTTGTGAAGTTCTATTATTAAGGAAAAGGGACACTCCTTTCAGATTCACGGGCATTCCTCTTATGATAAGGAATGTCCCTTGTTGATTTGGGGACACACTTCTGCTTACGCGGGTAATCCTTGCTGAAGTATGTCCCCAATGAAAAGGGACACTCCTCTGCTTACGGGGGCATCCTTTATAGTTTGAGGAATGTCCCTTTTTACCTATTTTTTAGGCATTTGTTCCGGCCTTGCGGGTTTTGATATCTCTGCCAGCGCTTCGGACACCTCGGTATCTGTCATCGCATTGACAGCCAGGTCTCCCAGTGCCACCATTCCCACCAGCCTGTTGTTCTCTACAACAGGAACCCTTCTTATCTGATGGCGGGCCATTAATTCCGAAACCGTCCTGACATCGGTTTCAGGAGTTACGGTTGTCACGCCCGTTGTCATAATTTCGCTTACAGGAGTGTTATGCGGGTTTCTTCCGTGGGCAATGTTTCTTACAACTATATCCCTGTCGGTAACTATCCCAACAACGCCTGTTTCATCGCAGACCGGAATTGATCCGACATTGTGTTTCTGCATAAGCTGTGCTGCTTCCGTAACGGTAGCCGCCGGATTGATATAAGCAACGTTTCGGGTCATTATATCCTTTACCTGCAAATCTATCATCTCCTTGTATTTTTGATGATATCTGGCTTAAAATGGAACAACTTCATATTATAAAGTCGTTCCTCCTGAATTTATTATTGTCTTTTGCAAACTTAAATAACCATTGTAATTAAAGTATTTTTGTCACAAGCCGTATAAAACCATATAAAATAACACGGCATTTATTTCCATTTATGCAATCTTATAGAGGTGATATAATTTCTATATACACATCGGACAAAGGTTGATTTCCATGTTTGAAAAGTTAAAATTCTGGATTATTGTATTTTTTGCACTGCTTATTATTTTTTTTATAATTCCTGCGGATGATTTGGCAGATTACTTCAAATATAACCTTTATTCAAAAAACGACCTTAAGCTGAATCTGGTACAAATAAATCCCAAGGTTTCAGTACTTGCTGCAGATCCTTCAAACGGACTGGTATTGAGGGCAGAGGTGAGAGATTCACAGGGTGAACCGGTACCCATGGCATATGTTACTTTTTCCGTGGATGAAGGACTTGGGGAAGTCTATCCTTCCGGCATAAGGTCCGACAGGTACGGCCAGTGCCTTGTCACATATCGTCCTCCGGCTTACTTGACCTTTGATTACGAATGGTCGGAAAACCCTGGCATGCCACTTAAAAAGGTAACAATCAACGCGGTTTTAAGCGGCAAGGACATTCGTGCCTCTGTTGACATAAACCTTACAAATACGCCTGTCGTCTATGTACACGGCTACCAGGAAACGGGATATATCTTCGATAACATGAAGGAATACCTGGATGAAAGAGGCTTTATGGGAAGCGCACTGACGTACAAATCCGAGAACGGAGTGGCATCAGCCGCAAAAGAACTTGGTGAATTTCTTAAGGAGCAGAAGGATTATTATCTCTCCCGTGGCATTCAGGCAGGCAAGTTTGATATTATAGCCCACAGCATGGGAGGGCTTGTGGCCAGGTTCTATACCTGCAGTCAGGAATATATAAACAGAGACGATGTAAGAAAGATAATTTTCATTTCCGTCCCCCACAAAGGTTCTCCCCTTGCGTCCTTAGGGGCCGGATACTTTAAGGATCAGGCCGTAAGGGATATGATTGTGGACAACAACCTGTTTAAAAACATATTTCCTTCCATGATTAACAGAGGGCTTAACCACAAAATACAGGTGGGAAACATAATAGGACTGTATGATGAAGTGGTGAGCCTGGAAAGCGCAGGACTTGATGAATGGAGGATCGATACCGAAATTTTCAACGTCGGGGAAAACAGCATTAACATGGACAGCATTCTTAAAGGCACAATAATGGAAGCAAGCGTACACAAAAACATATTGAACAACAGGAAGGTTTTCGAAGCGGTACAGAGGATGCTCAGCACAGATCTGCCCTGTCCTGCCAGGAGAAAATGATAAAAATCCAAGAGAAAATGATAAAAATTTTGAATAAAAACTCATAAAAAACCTATAAAAATGCAAGATATCCACATGGTTGTGGATATCTTTTCTTATGTCCACAAGCTTTGAAACGCTTGTGTTATCCGGGTTTACAGGTTTAAAATTATGTTATCACCAAGGACTGTTAAAAATTCTGTGGATTATTTTCAGTTTTATCCACAGGTCGTCATTACATCTTGATGATAAGTCGCGGACCGCAGCCGGTCCTTGTCCATGTTTCCTGATGCCTCAACCAACGCCCGGTGATTTATCAGCTTTACGGCTTCCCTCATGGTTTCAATGCTCATGTTGTCAAGCATTATTATATCAGCCCCGGCTTCAACGGCTTCCTTCACCTGTTCCAGCGTTTCTGTCTCCACTTCTATTTTTATGGTATGAGGAATGTTATTTCTTACTTTTTCAATCGCATTCCTTATTCCGCCTGCTGCCTTTATATGGTTATCCTTTATCAGCACTCCGTCGGAAAGGGAAAACCTGTGATTGGTTCCGCCGCCAACTCTTACGGCGTATTTCTCCAGCATCCTTAAACCCGGCGTGGTCTTTCTGGTATCCACAATTTTTACCGGAAGCCCTTCTACCATCCTGCAGAATTCATTGGTTTTGGTGGCTATCCCTGAAAGACGCTGCAGGAAGTTTAAAGCGGTTCTTTCAGCCTTCAGCATGGCTCTTGTATTGCCTTCCACTTCAGCTATTACGTCTCCGTACTTTACATTGCTTCCGTCCTTAACTTTCTTAATAAATTCAATGTTTTCATCGAGTATCTCAAATACCCTCTCACAAACATCCAGCCCTGCGATAATCCCCTCTTCCTTGGCAATAAACCTTGCCCTGGAGATTGAAGACTCGTCTATCAGGTTATCTGTAGTGATGTCCCCGAGAGGCATATCTTCCTTAAGAGCCGTAATAACTATATTGTCGATATAAAACCTGTCCAACATCTACATGCTCCTCTTCCTTATTATATTTCTCTTCCACCGTAAATCATCGGTTTTTTCAAAATCCGAGCGGTAATGAGCACCCCGGCTCTCTTCCCGCTCAAGGGCAGATTCTATTACCAGCCTTGACAAAAGCAGCATGTTTTGAAGTTCAAAGTCTTCGATTGTTTCATTTACCATATCCTTAACCAGGTAGTGGTACCTGTTAACAGTGTTTAATGCCTTAAGCAGTCCTTCCCTGTTTCTTATGATCCCTACATTTTCGGTCATGATCCTTTGAAGTTCAGCCCTGATGGCCCTGGAATCCACCGATTTCCTTACCCTCGGGCATGAGTAGGATGCAGATATGGATACTTCATTGCCCGATTGCCCTTTAAGCACCCTGTCCACTTCTTCTCCTATCCTGTGACCGAAAACAAGTCCCTCAAGGAGGGAGTTGCTGGCCAGCCTGTTGGCACCGTGTAT
>JAMNYG010000107.1 GCA_023622945.1 Bacillota bacterium
ATGAAGGATAAAATATATGCAGTGTAGAATATATAGCTTCCTGAGTACCTCTTGTACCATTAGGGAAAATTAATTTTATTTTCCAAGAAGGAATATCGACAAACATGTCGAAGAAATGTATAGCGAAGGAATTATACATAAATATTATTTACTTACTAAATGAATATTGAGCCAAGGAAGGCAGGGAAATGTGTTTTTTAATGATGATATTATTGAGGAAGTCAGGCTAAGCAACGATATAGTTGATGTTGTAAATGAATATGTCAGGATAGAAAAGAAGGGAAAGAACTACTTCGGGATTTGTCCCTTCCATAAAGAAAAGACCCCTTCTTTTAGTGTTGAACCGTCAAAGCAGATTTTCTACTGCTTTGGATGTGGAAAGGGCGGCAATGTAATACATTTCATAATGCAAATTGAGAACCTTAGTTTTGTTGATGCCGTCAAATTTTTGGCTGAGAGAGCAAGAATTGTACTCCCTGATGAGGGGAGCAGGGAAGAGCTTGAAAAAGCAAGAAAAAGACGTGAAATAATAAATATAAATACTGAGGCTGCGCGTTTTTTCCATGAAAACCTGAAAAAAAATCCGGCGGCCCTCAGGTATCTGGAAAGCAGGGGAATAAAAGAAAGTACCATAAGAAAATTCGGACTGGGATACTCACCGGAAGAATGGGATTCATTATATAAATACCTGAAGAGCAAGGGATTTGACGAAAGACTTATCGCCCAAAGCGGACTTGTGATACCCAACAGGAGAACCGGAGGTTATATTGACAGGTTCCGCGGAAGAATTATGTTTCCGATATTCGATATCAGATCCAATGTAATAGCTTTTGGGGGCCGTATCCTTGATACGGGTGGTAGGTCTGATTCATTACAGCCCAAATATATGAATTCACCGGAAACATGTGTTTACAATAAAAGGAATAACCTGTATGCCCTTAATTTCGCGAAAAACTCCGGTGAAAAGAGAATAATAGTAGTTGAAGGTTATATGGATGTAATATCCCTTCATCAAGGAGGAATAATAAACACAGTTGCTTCTCTCGGCACTGCCTTGACTGAGAATCAGGGCCGATTGCTAAAAAAATATGCCGAGGAGGTTATCATTTGTTATGACGCGGATAAAGCGGGCCAGGCTGCGACAATGCGAGGCCTTGACGTTCTTGACAGCGTAGGATGCAATGTAAAGGTGCTTTCTATCCCGGATGGAAAGGATCCGGATGAATTTATAAGGAAAAAAGGCTCCGAAGCCCTGAAAAATCATATTGATAATGCTGTTTCCCTGGTGGAATATAAGGTTCGTGTACTAAAAAAGCAAATAAACACAGATACTGTAGACGGAAAAGTAAGTTTTATCAACAGGATGGCTGACATACTTTCAAAAGTGGAAAACAGGGTTGAAATGGAGCTGTATGTTAAGAAAATAGCAAAAGAATACAATATATCAGAAGAAGCTATATTTTCTGAAATATATAAAAAGACTAAACCAAGGACAAGTTTAAGAGGGACAGGCTTAAAAACCCGAGTATTTAAACAGAGGGAGGCTATTGGTACGGATGTTGTAAATGTCGCAGAAGAAAAAACCCAGGATATATTGTATTACGAAAGATTGCTTCTGGCTTTGCTGAGCATTGATAACAGGTTGTACAGGGCGGTAAAGAAAGAAGTTTCCGTCGGTGATTTTACAGACGAAAATAACAGGAAGTACGCAAAGATTATTTTTGAAAGGCTTGATGAAAATAAAGGATTTGTACCTGCCGAACTGCTTAACATTCTTGACTCAGAAGCAGTTGAAAGCTTTGTAGGAATAATTCAAAAAGAGTGCAATTTCGATGATAACAGAAAGGCTGTTATGGATATAATTAGAAGAATGAAACTTTATAAACTTGATAAAAGAAAAGAGGAGATACTCCGTTTATTAAGCGATAGAAATACTTTACAGGAAAGGGATGTTGAAAAATTAAAACTGGAGCTGAATTCAATCATATTAAAGAGAAAAAGCTTGTAGAGAATATTTCCGTTGAAAGGGGGGGTTGCCGTGAAGCCTAACCAGGAGACACGAAAGGCAATTTTGAAGGATCTGGTTGAAAAAGGTAAGGCAAAAGGAATGCTCACTTACAAGGAAATAATGGATGCTTTTGAGGAAATCGAGCTGGATCCTGAACAGATTGAGAAAATTTATGAAACATTAGAAAATATGGGCATTGAAGTTGTTGGAGATATCGAACCCGAATTGGAAGATGAAGACCTGCAGATCGATGAGGAAGATCTGGATCTTTCAATTCCTGAGGGTGTTAGCATCGATGATCCGGTTAGAATGTATCTGAAGGAAATAGGTAAAGTACCGCTTTTAACGGCAGAAGAAGAGATTGAACTTGCAAAAAGAATGGAAAAAGGTGATGCTGAAGCCAAGCGCAGGCTTGCTGAAGCAAATTTGAGGCTTGTTGTAAGCATTGCCAAAAGATATGTGGGCAGAGGTATGCTGTTTCTTGATCTGATTCAGGAAGGAAATCTTGGCCTCATTAAAGCTGTGGAAAAGTTTGATTTCAGAAGAGGGTTCAAGTTCAGTACCTATGCCACCTGGTGGATAAGACAGGCCATTACAAGAGCAATTGCCGATCAGGCGAGAACCATAAGAATTCCTGTACACATGGTGGAAACCATAAACAAGCTGATAAGGGTTTCCCGCCAGCTTCTGCAGGAACTTGGCAGAGAACCTCAGCCTGAAGAAATTGCAAAAGAGATGAACATGCCTGTGGAAAAGGTAAGGGAAATAATGAAAATTTCCCAGGAGCCGGTATCCCTTGAAACTCCTATTGGTGAGGAAGAAGACAGCCATCTGGGAGATTTTATTCCTGATGACGATGCTCCTGCGCCGGCAGAAGCTGCTGCATACACCCTTCTTAAGGAGCAGCTGATAGACGTACTGGATACTCTTACTCCCAGAGAGGAAAAGGTCTTAAGATTAAGATTCGGACTTGATGATGGAAGGGCCAGAACGCTTGAGGAAGTAGGAAAAGAATTCAACGTAACAAGAGAGAGAATAAGGCAGATAGAAGCCAAGGCACTCAGAAAACTCAGACATCCAAGCAGAAGCAAGAAACTTAAAGATTATTTGGATTAATAAACTCGATTGAAATTCAATCGGGTTTTTGTTTGACCGGGGGGACACGGGAAGTGTCCCTTTATTGCTTACGCGGAAATGCCTGGTGGTATGAGAAGTGTCCTCATTATAAAAAAAAAGACTCGTATTGGCATAAAAGCCGCATACGAGATTTAGGGGAGTTTTGTTTTCTACTATAATAATACAAAATAAAACGAAAAAAGACAATATATTTAGTGTTCTACTTTGAGAACACCACTAAATGGTGTTAAGGCAGGTTGAACACTGCATACCATAAACTGTTGTAAATGATCTCCTGGTAATAGACTGGAGGAATCAACAGAGAAGAAAGTACAGAGGTAAAATACAGAGGCAAAATACAGAGATAAAATGCAGAGATTAAAGCATGGAGACCAGAGTATAATTCGGCTCAGAAAAATGGTGTGAAAACGTTGAAATTTTTAGATTGTGTTCAATTTTGAAAGCAATAAAAAGTATTAGGATGCTATTTGTGACAGAATATTTTCTTTTGAAAAAATAGCTATTGACCTTTTTTAAATATACAAGTATAATGAAAAAGTCTCTGATATCTAAATAGTTTACGATTTAGACACTCCTCAATAGCTCAGTTGGTAGAGCATGCGGCTGTTAACCGCAGGGTCGTAGGTTCGAGTCCTACTTGAGGAGCCAGAAGGGCCTTTAGCTCAGTTGGTTAGAGCAACCGGCTCGGCTCATAACCGGTTGGTCCGGGGTTCGAGTCCCTGAAGGCCCACCAAAGACCTCTGAAACCAATGGTGTTTCAGAGGTCCTTTCAATTTATTTGACTCTTAATTAATTTTTCTTCTCAGTTTATTTGATTTTTTCAATAAAGTCATCAAAATCATCGGTTGCGGTGATTTGACCGGTAATGCCCGTATCAGGTTTGTAACCGGACTTTACAGTGTTTCCGGGCTTTTGGTTTATTCCTGATATGACAGTTTCTGAAGGCGATTCTATATCTTTTCCTATCTTGCTCCTTAAATTCCGGACCATTTCTCACAACTCCTTTTGCAGCATGAAAAGGGATACTGTTATTATGTACTAATTTGTCTTAATTGATGCTAAAATATATGTAAAAAAACACTGGAGAGGGCTTATGGAGCTAAAAGGAAGACTTAAACTCATTGCAGAAAAGATACCGGATTGTACCATCGTCTGCGATATCGGAACGGATCATGGATACATACCTATTTACTGCATTTTAAAGGGGATATGTAAAAAAGCCATAGCTTCGGATGTAAAAAGAGGGCCCCTTCTTATAGCGCAGGCAAATATCGATAGGTACGGACTGGGCAAATACATTGAAACAAGACTTGGAAACGGGCTGGAGGCTGTTTCAGGAGACGAGGCTGATGTTATTGTAATAGCGGGTATGGGTGGAATACTAATCCGTGATATACTTCAAAAGGATTATGAAAAGGCTAAAAAGGCTTTCCTGATACTGCAGCCCATGAACGCTCCTGAAGTACTGAGACAATGGCTGTATTCAGAAGGATTTGAAATTGTGGATGAAGAACTTGCAAAGGAAGGCAACAAATTTTATATTGTTATTTCAGCCAGGTGGACGGGAAATTCACGACAACTGAGTGAGATATATTATCACATCGGTGAGAAACTAATTCAAAAACCTGATCCCCTGGCAGGGGAATTTATCAGAAAAAGACTTGGACAGATTGAAAAAATACTGATGGAGCTGGGGACAAATCCCCATGAAAATAATGATGTGCGAGAGAAGTATGTGCGGATGAGAGACGGTTTAATGAATCTCCTTGAGAAACTGGAGTGAGCATCTGGTCTACTACATTAGATAAAAACCCGGTATACGACATAAGGTAAATAACTGGTCTGCTGCATAAGCTGAACACCTGGCCTGCAGAATTAAAAATAATTTTGAATGTATAGCCTGTATGAAAAGGAGGTAACAGAATAAGCATGCGGTGCAGAGATATTGTGCGTTTCATGGAAGAATACGCCCCAAACTGGCTGGCGGAGGACTGGGACAATATAGGGCTTGTTATTGGAAGTCTCGATCAGGAAATAGGGAAAATAATGGTTTGCCTGGACGTGACAAATGATGTGGCGGATGAAGCCATATCAAGCGGAGCGGATATGATAATTTCCCATCATCCTGTAATTTTCAAAGGTTTGAAGAATATTACCGATAAAGATCCCAGGGGCAGGGTACTGATGAAACTTATAAGAAACGATATAAGCGTCTTTTGTGCCCACACCAATCTGGATGTCGCCACGGGCGGAGTAAACGATATTCTTGCTCAAAAGCTTGGACTGATAAATACCGGAAGCTTAAAAAGGTATAAAATCGACAAAGCATATAAGCTTGTGGTGTACGTTCCTCAGGACAGCATAGATAAAGTGCGTGATTCAATATGTCGCGCCGGTGCCGGCTGGATAGGGAATTACAGCGACTGTACATTTATGGTTGCAGGGACGGGAACTTTTCGTCCGCTTGAAGGAACCAATCCATACATCGGTACCAAAGGAAACCTGGAGAAGGTTTCGGAGTACAGGCTCGAGTCAATCGTTCCACGGGACAGGCTCAGAAAAGTGATTAAAGCGATGCTCGAAGCCCATCCTTATGAAGAAGTGGCTTATGACCTGTTTTCACTTGAAAACGCGGGAAAAGAGTATGGAATTGGTGTAGTCGGACAGGTCCCTGAAACGGTAAGCATGAAGGAATTTATTAATCTTGTAAAAGAAAAGCTTTCAGTTAAGACCTTGCGGTTTGTGGGAAATGCAGACAGACAGGTAAAAAAAGCGGCCGTATTTTGCGGCAGCTTTGACGGGGATTTGTCAGGAATAATTGAAAAAGGAATAGATGTAATCGTGACGGGGGATATAAAGTACCATACTGCAGCAGAAATGGTAGAGATGGGGATTTCCGCTATAGACGCCGGTCACTTCAATACTGAGAGAATTATAGTAAACCATATGGCAGAAGTTCTTTCCGGAAAATTCCCGGAGGTTCAGGTATCAACCAGTACAACCGAAAAAGATCCATTCAATTACTATTGACACAAAAGCAATAAGAGCATAAAATATATAAGCCAAATAAAAAATGAGTAAGTCGGACAGCCGCGTATACAGAACCGAAAGGTCGTATATGAGGAAAGTCCGGGCTCCACAGGGCAGGGTGCCGGGTAACACCCGGTGAAGGCGACTTCAAGGAAAGTGCAACAGAAATATACCGCCATTTTGGAAGTATCTGTTACTTCCAAAATGGTAAGGGTGGAAAGGTGAGGTAAGAGCTCACCAGCGGCATGGCGACTTGCCGGTCTCTGTAAACCCCACCTGGAGCAACACCGCATATAGGGACGCTACGACGGCCCGTCAGTCCCTGAAGGTGGCTTGAGCCATATAGCAATATATGGCCTAGATAGATGGCTGTCGAATACAGAACCCGGCTTACAGACTTACTCATAATAATGATCAGTGACACCGGTTTTAATGCCGGTGTCTTTTTTTATGCTTTCTTTCCATGATCAGCCTTTGAACGGTAATATTGGTTAATGAGCTCATCAAGTTCACGGCTTATCTCCAGCAGTTTCTCCCTGTTGGTATTGCCTTCATCGGCCATAAGCTGATCAAGAACCTTCCTCAATGTGTTTATTTGATGTTTGATATTATTTTTATTACTCATTGACAGAGCTCCGGTAATTGTATTTTATCCGATATGTCGGCTCTGCAGCAAATGATAACCCATGAAACGGCACAGTAATGAACTTTTGTTGCTGCGCCAACATATCTGCTGTTTCAAAACTTGATACATTTAATATAAGCAAAATCAAGAAAACTATGCAGTATATACATCATGTGTATAACCGTATCAGCAGTTCTATACTGGTAATGTGTCATGGCAGTATATTTTGGAAACATGAGTGCAATAAGGTCATAAGATATTACAAATACGGAATTTTAGGATGAATAAGTATGATTTACCTTGATAATGCAGCAACTTCCTTTCCGAAACCTGAAAAAGTTTATCGGGAAATTTTAAGGTGCATGAGGGAATACTGCGCAAATCCCGGGAGAGGCAGTCACCGAATGTCCATAGAATCCTCCAGGGTGGTTATACAGGCAAGAGAGTCCGTTGCTTCTTTGTTCAACATAAGTGATCCTCTTCAGGTATGTTTTACAAAAAACGCAACCGAAGCATTGAACATAGCCATAAAAGGTGTTTTAAAGCCGGGTGATCATGTTATCACAACCTGCATGGAGCACAACGCTGTTGTAAGACCGCTGAAAACACTGGAAAGGGATGCCGGAATTGAGATTTCGATAGTACAGGGCAATGAATTCGGAGAAATAAACCCTGAAAACATTAAAAGGGCTATAAGAAAAAATACAAGAATGGTAATCTCTACCTTTTCGTCCAATGTAAACGGAATTGTAATGCCCATAGAAGAAATGGGAAGAATAGCCGGTGATCACGGCATCATTTTCCTTGTTGATGCTTCGCAGGGTGCGGGAACTTTCCCCATAGATGTTGAAAAAATGCATATAGACATGCTTGCAGCCCCGGGGCACAAAGGATTATTGGGACCACAGGGTACGGGTTTCCTTTATGTCGCAAGAAATGTAAAGCCTAACCCGATTATGGAGGGTGGGACCGGAAGCTATTCAGAATATCTCTATCAGCCGGATATCATGCCGGACCTGCTGGAAAGCGGCACGCTGAATACTCCGGGAATTACGGGGCTGAACAGCGGTATTGAATTTATTGAAAGCTTGGGACTTGAAAATCTGAAAACATACAAGGGAATATTGACACATTACATGCATGAGGAATTGGGAAAAATAAAGGGAATAAAGCTGTATAGCAAGGATTCTGCTGAAAATAATTCGGGTATTGTAGCGTTAAATATTGAAAATGCTGATTGTACCGAAGTAAGTTATATCCTTGATAAAGAATATGGAATTGCCACAAGGGCAGGTCTGCATTGCGCACCCCTTGCTCATGAAACGTTGGGAACCATCAGGACGGGGGCTGTAAGGCTCAGCGTGGGATGCTTCAACACTGCTGATGAAGTGGAATACACCGTGAAAGCCCTTGCTGAAATAGCCAACCGTTTCACATAAGGTATTTCTTAAACGTTTTATTTTTTAATGCTCTTTAAAAATGTTATTATGATATCCTTAAAACATCCTGTTATGATATTCCGAAACATTTGTAAGCAAATTAAGACATATTAGGATTTTTAACGTATAATTTATTGAAATACTTGTGTGAGGGGTATGTGGTATGAGAAACGATACTGTTAAAACTATAATATCGGTGGTTATATTCCTGGTTTTGCTGGTGATTGTAATAAAGTTGCTTAATTTTGCGGTAAAAATACTCTTTCCAATAGCCGTCATCATTATTGCAGCCTACATTATATACATGCTGGTCAGGAAAAAATATTAGGGATGAATTCTATTGAATAATTGCCGGCAGTAGTCTATTATATGAGTTGATGAAGCTAAAAAAATACACAAGATATGTGGAGGTATACTTATGTCCGTGACCTATGACGAGATAAAGCAGCAGTACGCTGCTTTACAGAAAACTTTTGACTACATAATGTCAAGGAAAGAGGAGATTGTCAGCTTTTTTAAAGAAAAAGCCCCAAAATCCCTTACTTTTATAGGCTGTGGTTCAGGTTACTGCTTATGCCAGAGCGGCGAGTGGTCTGCAAAAGTAAGGCTGGGAATGCCGGCTTCAACAATTGCTGCGGGAGATCTTATGCTGAATTTCAAATCCTACCGAAAGATGCTTGATGGTACCATGCTGGTGGCTCCGTCAAGGTCGGGAAGCACCAGTGAGGTTATAAAGGCCATCGGCAATGTAAGGACCATAACGGATGTTCCGGTCCTGGCAATTACCTGCAAGGAAGGTTCGGACCTGAGCGGAATAGCGGATCTGTCCCTCAATATACCGTGGGCTTACGATGAAAGCGTGTGTCAGACCAGGACGGTGGTAAACCTTTATACTGCGCAGCTGATGGTTTTGGCTTTTCTGAGCGGAGATGAAAAGCTCGTTGAAGACATTAAAAAAGCCATAAACATCGGAGAAGATTATATGGCCCGGTATGAAGACAAAATACGGGAAGTGGCCGAAATGGACTGGGACTATGTTGTCCTGCTTGCAGACGGTGAAATGCAGGGTATAGCAAGTGAAGGAGCCATTGCGTTTACCGAGATTGCACAGCTTGTAGGCAGCTATTACCATGTGCTGGATGTAAGACACGGACCTATGGTTAAGGTGAAGGATAATACCCTTGTAATCGCTTCTTTGACATCGGGAGGGTTTGAATATCAGAAACCTCTCGTACAAGAGATGGTACAAAGAGGAGCGAAGGTTATAACCTACAGCGATGAAAAACTTGAGGATATTGAAGGTGTCAAACTGCAGGTGACTTCTGGCGTTAAACTGGACAGCGCAGTTCAGGGCATACCTTTTATTTTCATTGCTCAGGCTGCTGCATATTACAAGGCTGCAAAAAGGGGCATTAATCCTGATAACCCCGATGGAATAGTCGCATGGGTAAAACTATAAAGAGGAGTAAGGAGAACTGTTATGAAAAAGTATGATGTACTTGCCATAGGCGAACTGAATGTGGATTTAATTGTTACAGGTCTAAAGAGTATGCCTGTTCTTGGAAGAGAGATAATAGCAGAAAGCAGCTCTCTTGTCATGGGCAGCTCCACCGCCATATGCGCAAGCGGAATTGCAAAGCTTGGCCTGAAGACAGGTTTTGTAAGCAAAGTGGGCAATGATTTGTTTGGAAAAGTTGCCATTGACGGGCTTATGAAAAACCAGGTTGACATCGAAAATGTGATTATTGACGATACCCTGGAAACCGGTATCACCATTGCCCTTAATCTCAACAAGGACCGGGCTTTGGTTACCAGCATGGGCTCTATAGCTGAAGTAACTTTTGAGGATGTAGATGTTGAACTTTTAAAGCAGACCAGGCATATACATGTCGGCTCCTTTTTCCTTCAGCACAAATTGAGACCTGATCTTCCAAAACTTTTTTCCATGGCACATGAATTGGGTGTAACCACTTCCCTGGATGCAGGCTGGGATGACACAGAAAATTGGGACTACGGTATTTTTGAAACTCTTAGGCATACGGATATATTCTTCCCAAATGAGAGTGAAGCATTGAACATTACCAAAAAGAACAGCGTGAGGGAAGCAGTTGAAGTATTGTCCAGGTATGCAAGGATTGTTGCCGTCAAGTGCGGTCCTAAAGGCGCTGCAGGCAAATGGGGAGATTTGTACCTGGAGAAGCCCACATTCGACCTTGAACCCATAGACACCACTGGAGCAGGGGATTCCTTCAATGCAGGTTTCATATATGCATTTCTTAAAGGATATGATCTGGATAAATGTATGGATTACGGAAATGCATGCGGATCAATAAGTGTGACCAGAATAGGAGGGGCGTCATCCTGCGCAACTCTTGAAGAAGTTGAAGATTTGATTAAGAACGGAGTAAGGTAAAAAAGCCAAGAATAAAGAATTGGGACACTTCTCAGTTTCGAAGACATGCTTCGAAGTCTGAGAAATGTCCCTGTTTTTATTCGAAAGATTGCTTCACGGTTTGAAATTGTCCTGTCTCTTAATACTCATAGGACATGCTGACATATGCCTGTACTTCAATTGTGCCTGAAGAGATAGGAGTTGTTACCTGGATACCATCAGCGGATTTCATAGCGGCCGCGGATTCATAAACTCTGTAAGTCGGTACATAGCTGCCGCTTTCAGAAACAGAAACCGGTGCTCCAAGTTTGATTCCCAGTGCATCGGCTATGGTTTTGGCTTTCCGGCTGCCGGATTCCACCGCTTTCTTTAAAGCTTCATTGTAGTATTTTTCATAATCGCTTAATCCAAAGCTTATGCTGTTGGAAATGTTGACCCCCTTGTCAGCGGCTATGTCTATTATTTGTCCCACTTTTGTTATATCCCTTACCGTAACCTGCACGTTGTTTCTTACAGTATAGCCTACTATATTGCTGGTACCCGTTTTTTCGTTATAATCATATTTTGGGTAAATTGAATAACCTGTTGTTTTAATGTCCTCTTCCGCAACCCCTGCGGATTTTATTGCCTTAACAACTGCATCCATTATCGATGCATTCTCCTGCTGAGCAGCTTTTGCATCTTTATTCTCGGTTACAACACCGAGAGTGATATATGCTATATCGGGGGAAACCTCTACAGTGCCCTGGCCTGTAACGTTTATTGTTCTTTTGGCAGGCTGCGGGTCATTATCGGATGCTGCCTGGGAAATTACGGGGGGAGTAAGAACAACAACCGGGATCAGCAGCACGGCAAGAAGAACGAATACTGCGATTAATTTGATTTTACCGGATTGAAACAAGCTTTTCATAAGAACTCTCCTTTCTTAACCTCTTTCGGTATTTATGCCTTCATATATAAAGACTGGCATGAAGGCTAAAATGTTCCATTTAAAAACAGAATACGGTATGTAAAGACAAATTTACTTATACAGGCTCACAGCCTTATGAGCACTAAACTTTAGTGCCTCCAGCTCTGTATGGGAAGGAGAAAGATCTGTATCAACGGTACCAGGCACATATGGATTATCCAATATGCTTCTGCCTGTCAAAACCTCATACCATACAGCAGACAAGAGATATCTCCCCAGAGAAAGGCTGGCATGGAAACCGTCCCTGCAGAGGGATCTGCCGCCATTTCCATAATCGAAAGGAGATGTGCTTCTGGCAATTTGCATTGCTTCTCCGCACGGAATAATCTTAAGGCCCATTCTTGCTGCGTGATAATTGTAGGCATCCTTTAATTTTTCAAACATATATTTTTGATCATTTTTATAGAATATAAAGCCTTCATGTTTGCTGTCTGTTTCATATGCCCATGTCTGATGGAGCAGTTGACGTGCTTTGGGCGCAATGCTTTTCACATAGCCGGAAAGGTAATCAAGGTAAGGCAGGTAAGTCTCAGGAACGCCGCTTAAATGGCTAACCTGCTGAAAGGTAACATAATCCCATCCCGCATAATCAAAAGCTTCTTTAATGGATGATTTTTTTTCCAACTTTCCGTTTACATAAAACTCATACTCTCTTGCATCTGTGCTTGCATTTTTCCAATGGGTTTCCAGGGAGCAGCCACCTATATAAAGATTTCCCACCAGCATATGAACTCCGCCTGCTTCCGCTACGTCATGGAGATGCTGCGTTGCATCCTGGGAAAAACTGTTTCCGATAGCCAGCACTTTAATCATGTCAATCATTCCCTCCCACACAAAGCTTCTAACAATCGGCAAAACCTTTCAATTGATCAGCAAAATTTTCTGTCTAACCTGTAAAGATTTTAGCATGAAGCAAAGACAGTCAACAATGTGGTAAGAGCTATGATATATGTATTATTCTTTAAATTTTCATCTGGTTCTTTTAAAAAAGTTATGATAAAACTATTTACTTTTTCGACGACCTGTGCTACAATTTATATTCGTCGGCGGGGTGTAGCTCAGTTTGGTTAGAGTGCTTGCTTGGGGTGCAAGAGGTCGCTGGTTCAAGTCCAGTCACTCCGACCAGATAACCGTTGAAATCAAGGTATTTCAACGGTTTATTTTTTGTTTTAATTGCTGGAATATTGTGTAAATGCATAAAGAGCGGGAAAATGAAAATAATGAAAGCAAAATGTTTTTCCCTGACAACACAAAAAAGCAAACGTAAGGAGGAGATGCTCTTACATGGTTGGCGAAGGAGTGCAAGACAATTTCTTGCCTCAGGTAGCAACTAAAGATAAGGAATCCGCAGAAAATGCAATAAGAATTTATTCGATTGTGATATGCCTGCTGTTGGCCCTGGCAATAATACTTGCTTTTAACAATATTGCTGCATACAAAAGATATCTGGAAACAAGGGAATTACTGGAAGAAATGTACAGCAAGGTAAGCGCTTTGGCAGCTGCTGAAGCTGAAACTGATCTGGAACCGGCTCTTGCATCCGAAAATATGGAATGGATTTCCGATAATGCAGCAGAGATTCCTGAACATGAGGTGCTGAAGGAAAGTCTGAATGCATTGGCCAGAAAAAATGAAGAAATAATCAAACAGGTACAGAAATTAAAAAAGCAGAATGATGAACTCACCATCAAAAACAGGGAACTGATGGAAGATAATATTGAGCTTCAGAATACATTGAAGAAAGCAGCGGAGGCAGGCATAAAACCCCAAAACTACACTGCTTTCAGAGGGCTTTCTTCCAGGGGTGAATTGGACCGGGGAATATATCTGGGCAAGTTCCTTGGTACTGCATATACCCCCAGCGAGGATGAGTGTGGAAACAACAAGGGGATAACCAACTCAGGAAAACCTATTATACCGGGAGTTTCGGTGGCCATTGATAAGGAATACTGGCCTTACGGCACGGTATTCTATATAAGAGGATTAGGATATGCAGTGGCAATGGATACCGGAAGTGCAATAAAAGGAAAATACAGATTTGATTTTGCGGTATTTGATAAAGAGTTTGCGAAGAAACTGGGTACCCGCTATTGGGATGTATATCTGGTAAAAATGGGCGATGGCTCAATAGATGAACCGATATTCTAAAAAAAGTATATTGCTTTCAGATTTTATTGATTACCCTGCCGTTCAGAATTGCTGATCTGAATCTTTAAAGTGACCCCTTGACAAATTAAGATAATTAACATTAAGAAGCGAAAAAAATGAGAGTCCGGTTGTGAACTTCAGTCGAAAAAATGCGTCAAATCTGATAAAATAGCATGTAAGGGGGGAATGCAAAATGAAGAAAATCACTGTCGGGCTAATATTTTTAGCTGTGCTTATTTCAATTGGCGCGGTGATATATTTTAAAAAAGACAGGGCTTCTGATTCTCCTGTTTTAAACAACAGTGAGCCGGCCACAACCACATCATCCAGTCAGGAGGAAACAACCGGAAAGCAGCCTTCCCCTGAGCCTCAGGAGACACAGATGCCGTCGCCTTCTCCTTCACCCACACCAGATGAAGGGAAGCACGAGATAAACGGAAATGTGTTATACAGCGAAAAAATTGATCTTGACGGCAACGGAGAAGATGAAAAGATTGAGATAATAAAGGCTCCCGTAAGCGGAAGTACCAAGGGAGAATACGAAGGCATTCTTTCTGTTGCTTACAGCGACGGAACCTTGCAGAAGGCGGTGTTTGTCAGAAGAGCTGAAGGACCTGTTGGGGTTTTTAAGAGCGTACGGTTTGAAGATATTGATGGTGACGGATCGAAAGAGGTTTTTATAATAATTCCTGACAGCGGAGCATCCTTCAACCTGAATTACCTTTTTGTTTATAACCATAATCTGAAGAGAGGCCTTGCTTTCCCCGGGCCGGATTTCGGCATTAACCTTTCGGATTTTGTGAGCGGTTTTACATTTGATTATAAGGGAAACGGGGCATTAATTGTCAGAAACAGCGAATACGGGTTTGAAGGGACCATTGACCTGAAGGATAATATAAATTACTCCGAAACGTCCGAAGAAAGCAACAAGGCTTACGAAAGGTCATGGGTTGACCCTACGCCATTAGACCTTGGCAATGACTTCATGCTGTCGCTTTATAAGGATGAAAAAGGACGCTTTGTAATTAAAGCTCCTCTTCCGGTTTTTGGACTTGCCACACTGGATATGATCGGAGAAATAGATCTTTTATTTACCATAGACAACAATTTCGAGCCTCATCTTAAAGGATTTGTGCTTTATGATTTTGACGCTGACAGGAAGGTTAAGGCAGGCGAATGCATATTAATCCAGTGATTCAGGAGTGCAATATGATGCGGTCATCCTCATATCACCCTGTAAACACTGCATATCGGCAATGCTGTAATAATGCATGAATACTGGAAAATGCATGCCGATTTGCGGTAAAAAAATCCCGAAAGCCAGAGCATGATAAATTTTTCGGTGTTACATAACAAACCTATTAATGTGTTATTAGCATGTTAAGTTTTTAAGGTTTTTTAAGTATAATAAAAGCCATATTTTTAGCGAACTAAAAATATGGCTTGGCAGGGGAGACAGGACTTGAACCCACAACCGACGGTTTTGGAGACCGCTGCTCTACCAATTGAGCTACTCCCCTACGACTGACAAGTAAGAGTATACAACATTAAGCTGTTT
>JAMNYG010000094.1 GCA_023622945.1 Bacillota bacterium
GAAAAGCAGAGGGAAGGATGCCCATATTGTCCTCGAAAGGTCCAATTCAACAATAGATGCCCTTGTGGACAAGATACAGAAAAGCAATGAATACAGCGGGTTATTTCTTGGCAGGAGCGAAGCTTTAAGCCTCACAGGTAAAAATACTCTTCTGATAATTGTGGATACCCACCGGCCGGGGTTCACTGAGTGTCCTGAGCTTATTGAGATGACCGACCAGGTGGTGGTGATAGATCATCACAGGAGAGGAGCGGATTACATACAAAAAGCCGTGCTTACCTACCAGGAAACCTATGCATCATCAACCTGTGAGCTTGTCACCGAGCTGCTGCAGTATGTGCAGGAGAAAATCACCCTTACACCCATTGAAGCCGAAGCCCTTTATTCGGGTATAGTGGTGGATACCAAGAATTTTACATTCAAAACCGGGGTAAGGACCTTTGAGGCTGCTTCATTCCTGAGAAGGCAGGGCGTAGATACCGTTGCGGTAAAACAGCTTTTCCAAAACGACCTGGATACGTACATTGTTATATCCAATATTGTAAAGGATGCCGAAATAATAAATGACAACATTGCCATATCCATATGTCCGCCGGGGGTTAAGAATCCCCAGCTCATTGCGGCCCAGGCTGCAGACCAGTTTTTAAGCCTTTCCGGTATTGTTGCATCGTTTGTCTTAGGATCATCAAATGATGAAATCTTCATAAGCGGCAGGTCGTTGGGAGACATCAATGTGCAGATGATATTGGAAAAGCTGGGGGGAGGCGGGCACCTGACGGTTGCCGGGGCCCAGCTTCAGGGAATTACGTTGGATGAGGCCAAGGAAAAACTGAAATATGCTATAATTGATTATGTTGAAAGCGCATCGAAAGAGACATGATTCTCATTCTTTGAAGGGATTGGCGTTATTTTGTATTGAGGTTAACCTTGCTGAAGTGGAGGGATTGTAAATGAAGGTTATTTTGACACAGGATACCATGGTAGAGGTTAAGGACGGATATGCCAGAAATTATCTGCTTCCCAGGGGACTTGCAGTGGAGGCCAGTCCGGATAATATAAATGTTATGAAAACCCGAGCTCAGGCTGAAAAGTCCAGAAAGGAAAGAGAGCTGGCAAAAGCGAAGGAATTGGCTTCGTTGCTTCAGGATAAGGTAGTGACCATAAAGGCAAAGGCCGGGGAAAACGGCAAGCTGTTCGGGGCCGTAACCGCCAAAAATATTGCAGAAGCCGTTAAGGAAACCCTGGGTGTTGATGTGGACAAAAAAGACATCCATCTGGAAGAGGCCATAAAAACCCTGGGAACTACAGAAGTGGAAATAAAACTGTATCCCGGAGTAAGCGCAAAAATCAGCGTCAAAACGGTAGAGGGATAATAGAGGGTTGCATATGGATATCGGTGTTTTAGGAAGGATACCTCCGCATAATACCGAAGCCGAACAGTCGGTATTGGGTGCCATGCTTCTGGATAAAGAGGTTATTCCCACTGTCACGGAGATTTTAAAAAGCGAGGATTTTTACAGGGAAGACAACAGGGAAATATTTGAAGCCATATCCGAGCTTTTTGACAGGGCGGAACCCATTGACCTGATAACGGTATCCGAACAGTTGAAGCTGAGAGGCACTCTGGAAAGGGTAGGGGGGTTGGAATACCTTACAAACCTTGCCACATCGGTTCCCACTACTGCAAATGCCAGGTACTATGCCAGGATAGTTGAGGAGAAATCCATATTAAGGAAGCTGATTAAAGCGGCATCAGATATAGTCAACATGGGTTATGAGGACCAGGAAGAGCTGGCTTACATACTTGACCGGGCCGAAAGAAGCATATTCGACATCCTTCAGAAAAGGAGCACAAAAGGCTTTACCCATATAAAAGATGTGCTCATAGAAACATTCAACAAGCTGGAGGAACTCTATAACAGCAAGGGACATGTAACCGGGGTGCCCACGGGATTTATCGACCTTGACAATAAAACGGCAGGACTTCAGAATTCAGACCTGATTCTTATCGCAGCCCGCCCTGCCATGGGAAAGACTGCCTTTGCCCTTAACATAGCCCAGTACGCTGCAGTACATGCGCGAATTCCGGTAGCAATATTCAATCTTGAAATGTCCAAGGAGCAGCTGGTAAACAGGATGCTCTGCAGTGAGGTAATGATAGATTCCCACAAGATGCGTACCGGAAAGCTTGAAGATGAAGACTGGAAAAAGATTGCACGAGCCTTGGGGCCGTTGTCGGAAGCACCCATATACATAGATGACACCCCGGGTCTTACGGTTACCGAGATCAGGGCCAAGTGCAGAAGGCTTAAGCTGGAGAAAAACATAGGGCTTGTCATGATAGACTATCTTCAGCTTATCCAGGGAAGAGGGCGCAGTGAAAACAGGCAACAGGAAATATCGGAAATTTCCCGTTCCCTTAAAATCCTTGCAAAGGAGCTGAACGTTCCCATTATCACATTGTCCCAGCTGAGCCGCGGACCTGAGTCAAGATCCGATCACAGGCCCATGCTGAGCGACCTGAGAGAATCGGGAGCCATAGAACAGGACGCGGATATTGTCATGTTTATATACAGGGATGATTACTATAATCCCAACAGTGATAAGCCCAACATAGCTGAGATCATTATCGCCAAGCACAGAAACGGCGCCACCGGCACGGTTGAATTGAAGTTCATGGGGCAGTACACCAAGTTTGCAAATCTCAAAAAGGAGTAGACAAAGACACCTGTTTGTCCACCCGGCAAGGTGGTAATTATCAGTATGGTTGAGAAAGTTTTTCACACAATAGAAAAATATTCCCTTATAAATCGGGGAGAAAAAGTGGTAGTCGGAGTATCGGGGGGACCTGATTCCGTTTGTCTTCTCCATGTTCTGAAAACAATTTCAGAAAAAATGGATATAAAGCTTTATGCAGTTCATATAAACCATATGCTTCGGGGCGCAGAATCCGACCTGGATGAGGAATATGTGCGAAATTTATGTAAAAAGCTTGATGTTTCGCTGTATGCTGAGCGGATAGATGTGGCATCTGTTGCAGAAGATAAAGGGCTTTCCCTTGAAGAGGCCGGAAGAGAAGCAAGGTATCAGAAGTTTTATCAGGTTGCTGATCAGGTTGGGGCTGAAAAGATCGCTGTGGCACACAACAAGAATGACCAGGCCGAGACGGTACTGATGAATTTCATAAGGGGTTCGGGACTTGCAGGCCTTGCAGGGATGGATTTCAAAAGGGACAAAATCATAAGACCTCTGCTTGAAATAAGCAGGGCTGAAATAGAAGAATATTGCAAAAAACATTCCCTCAATCCCAGGACGGACAGTTCCAACCTTAAGAGCATATTTACAAGAAACAGGATAAGGCTTGAGCTGATTCCCGCAATTGACAGGATGTTCGGTACAAATATCACCGAAACTGCCTGCCGGACAGCGGCAATCCTGAAGGATGACAATGAATTTTTGGAAAGCAGTGCCCTGAAGCTGTACCGGGACAGCGCACGGATGATAAACGAAAGAGAAATAAGGCTCAATCTTTCAAAAATTGAAGGATGCCACATTGCGCTGATAAGGAGAGTTATCAGAAGGGCAATATTTGAACTGAAAAAGGATCTGAAGGGTATAGGCAGCGTACATACGGATGATGCAGCCCGCCTGATTCTGGAAGGCAATACCGGATCTGAAGTTCATCTGCCCTCTTGCATCAGGGTGAGAAAATCATACAACCAAGCTATAGTAAACATAGGAAAAGAAGAAAACAGCGTATCGGATTTTATGGTGCCCATATCCGTTCCCGGGATCACTGAAGTTGCCCAACTTGGATTGAAGGTTGAAGCTGTAATAGAGGATGCAAAAAATGTTGAGAAATATGAGAATATAAGGTATAATTCTTTGGTACAATTTTTTGATTATGAAAAGTTGATGAAGGGAATATGTATAAGGAACCGAAGAAACGGTGATGTTTTCAAACCGCTTAAGTCAAACGGTACAAAGAAACTCAAGGAGTATTTTATAGATCTGAAGGTTCCCAGAGATGAAAGGGACAGAGTGCCTTTGGTGGCACAGGGCAAAGAGATTGTCTGGGTGACAGGCTATAAAATAAGTGATAAATTTAAAGTAACTGACAATACTAAAAGAGTATTGAAGCTGAATTTAACCTATGAGCGGGAATAATTAAGCATGCAAACTTGAATGATAAATAATTGTGCGTATAAGCATGGACGAAAAAATAATCAAAACGAATAAGTAAAATGATAATAATTAAATATAAAGCAGGACAAATAATTAGACACATTACGCAATAAATATTATCTGTGGCAGGAGGTAATTATGTCTGTTGAAATAAACATGTCAAATGATATCGAAGAGGTACTGGTGACGGCTGAAACCTTAAGAAAGATGACAAAAGAACTGGGACGCAGGATTTCAGAAGACTATGCGGGAAAAGAACTGGTTCTGGTAGGAGTTCTAAAGGGTGGATTTGTTTTTCTTGCAGATCTGATGAGGGAGATTACCATCCCTGTTGACATGGACCTGATTTCGGTTTCCAGCTACGGAAATTCCACCAAGTCTTCCGGCGTGGTAAGGATAATAAAGGATATTGATATCGATATAGCAAATAAACACGTCCTTATAGTTGAGGATCTTGTGGATACAGGGCTTACTTTGAATCATCTGAAAGAGCTTTTTAACACACGTGGACCTCTGAGTGTCAAGATATGCACTGCCCTGGATAAACCTTCCCGCAGGAAGGTAGATATTAATGTAGATTACAAGGGAATTGAGATACCTGACAAGTTCGTTGTCGGATATGGCCTTGATTATGCAGGAAAGTACCGCAATCTGCCTGATGTTTGCACCCTGAACCCGCGTGTGTATTCAAAGGGATAGAAGTATTAGGCAGCAAAGATCAGTAATTCTTGAGGTTAATGGGATATTTGTTGAGTTTCAGATATGCATGTGTTAAGATTATATAGATATATTCAGGAAATTTTTACGGTTTGCATGATACGGAATTTTTACCGTTGGCTGACAGATATGCAGCTTGAATGCTGTGTAAAAAGGAGGGAAGTTTTTTGAGGCAATTCAGAGGGATTAGCTTTTATATAGTAATATTCGTTATAATACTGGCAATCCTGACTTTTTGGCAAAACACCGAAAACCCGGCGAGAATGAACTATTCTGAGCTCTTAAGCCAGATTCAGGCCGGTAATGTAAAGTCCATAGAACTCCAGGGAGACAAAGCAACAGTAGAACTTAGACAGCCTATTAAAAATAACATAAACATATATGTAGTAAACGTACCTCCTGATATTACTTCCGCTGTCACTGAGTTTACCAATGCAGTAAAATACAATCAGATCGATACATTTAACGTAGTCCCTCTTCCGTCAGCACCATGGTGGGTTGCGATGCTTCCTACCATAACTTTGGTTGTCATATTTGTACTGTTTTGGGTATTCTTCCTCCAGCAGTCCCAGGCGGGAGGAGGAAGCAGGGTCATGTCCTTCGGCAAAAGCAGGGCAAAGATGTCAGTGGATGACAAGAGAAAAGTCACATTTGATGATGTGGCAGGAGCTGATGAAGAGAAGGAAGAACTGAGGGAGATAGTGGAATTTTTAAAATCGCCCAAGAAGTTTGTTGAGCTTGGCGCGAGGATTCCAAAAGGCGTGCTCCTTGTCGGACCGCCGGGTACAGGTAAAACCCTGCTTGCAAAAGCGGTATCCGGAGAAGCAGGAGTGCCATTTTTCAGCATAAGCGGTTCGGACTTTGTCGAAATGTTTGTGGGTGTAGGAGCATCAAGGGTCAGGGACCTGTTTGACCAGGCAAAAAAGAATGCACCCTGCATTGTATTCATAGATGAGATAGATGCCGTGGGAAGGCACAGAGGAGCCGGCCTGGGAGGCGGCCACGACGAGAGAGAGCAGACGTTGAACCAGCTTCTTGTTGAGATGGACGGATTCGGTGTCAATGAGGGCGTCATTATTCTTGCCGCAACCAACAGGCCTGACATACTGGACCCGGCACTTTTAAGGCCCGGGAGGTTTGACAGGAGAGTAGTTGTAGGACTGCCCGACATAAAAGGAAGGGAAGAGATACTGAAAGTTCATGCAAGAGGAAAACCTCTTGGTTCTGACGTAAGGCTTGACGAACTTGCAAAAAGCACTCCCGGTTTCACGGGAGCCGACCTGGAAAACCTTCTTAACGAAGCTGCTCTTCTTGCGGCCAGAAAAGACAAGAAGGTAATCACCATGGAGGAGATCAAGGAAGCAACCTTTAAAGTGGTAGTTGGACCTGAAAAGAAGAGCCGCGTAATGAGCGAGAAGGAAAAGAGGCTTACAGCCTATCATGAAGCCGGTCACGCTATAGCCGTCAAGCTGGTATCTTCCACAGATAAGGTGGACAGAATATCCATCATTCCTTCTGGAATGGCCGGAGGGTATACGGCTCATAAACCGGAAGAGGATAAGAGCTATCACACTAAGTCCCAGCTCATGGAAACCATTATGATCTCCATGGGCGGCAGGGCTGCTGAGGAACTGGTTCTTGGTGAGATAAGCACCGGTGCATACGGTGACCTTAAGGAAGCAAACAGAGTAGCAAGAAACATGATCACAAAATATGGTATGAGCGACAGGCTGGCCAACCTTGTTTTCGGAAGCGAGCATGATGAAGTGTTTATCGGCCGGGATCTGGCCCAGGCCAAAAACTACAGCGAGGAAGTTGCCGCTGAAATTGACAAGGAAGTCAAGAGAATTATTGATACATGCTATGAAAACATAAAGAACATTTTGAAAGAGAACATCAACAAGCTTCACAAGGTTGCAGAAGCCCTTCTTGAGAAAGAGAAACTTGAAGGAGCGGAGTTCGAAGAAATTTTTGCCAATGCATGATGAATGTTTTGAATTACCTTCCTGAAGGAATAAAGGAGATAGAGATGCTGTCTCCTTTTTCATTTAATATTGACTAATTACGACGTATATGTTACATTATTTTTCGAGAAAATAAATAACACTGCCTTATCAAGAGAGGTGGAGGGACTGGGCCCAATGAAACCCGGCAACCGGCTTTATTAAGCATCGGTGCCAATTCCCGCAGGGTTCCTTTTGGATCCTGGAAGATGAGGAGAGATATTAAACCTCTTCATTACGGGAAAAGAGGCTTTTTTATTTTCAGAAGGAAATGACCTCAAGAAGGCCATTTTCTTTTGGGAATAAGCCTTGGACAAGGCAGATATCAGGAAGAGGAGGTTTTTGTATGAGCAGATTTCTTTTTACTTCAGAATCGGTTACCGAAGGCCATCCGGATAAAATATGCGATCAGATATCCGATGCAATACTGGATGCAATTATAGCTGAGGACCCCATGGCAAGGGTGGCATGTGAAACGGCTGTCACAACAGGCCTTGTCCTTGTTATCGGAGAGATATCTACAAAATGCCGTGTGGACATACCGAAAATAATCCGGAACACCTTAAGGGAAATTGGTTATGACAGGGCAAAATACGGATTTGACTGTGATACATGTGCGGTTATTACGTCCATTGACGAACAGTCTCCCGATATAGCAATGGGTGTAAATAGATCTCTTGAATCCAAAAACGGTGAAATGGATGATAAAGAAATCGAAGCCATCGGTGCAGGGGATCAGGGAATGATGTTCGGGTTTGCGTGTGATGAAACTCCCGAGCTTATGCCCATGCCCATCTCCCTGGCACACAAACTGACAAAACGCTTAAGCCATGTCAGAAAGAGCGGCTTACTTGACTATCTGAGACCTGACGGTAAATCCCAGGTTACCGTTGAATATGAAAACGGCAGACCTGTAAGGGTTGACACGGTGGTAGTTTCCACACAGCACAGCCCGGATGTGGATTACGACACAATCAAAAGGGATGTAATTGGGCATGTGATAAAGCCTGTGATCCCTGCTGAACTTCTTGACGAAAATACAAAATATCTGGTTAACCCTACCGGAAGGTTTGTTATAGGCGGACCCCAGGGTGATTCGGGATTAACGGGAAGGAAAATTATCGTAGATACATACGGAGGATATGCAAGGCATGGCGGAGGCGCATTTTCAGGTAAGGATCCCACCAAGGTAGACCGCTCTGCTGCCTATGCCGCACGTTATGTGGCCAAGAATATTGTAGCGGCAGGCATTGCCCGCAAATGCGAAATCCAGCTGGCTTATGCAATAGGAGTAGCAAGACCTGTGTCCATAAATGTTGACACGTTCGGCACGGGAGTAATTCCGGATGAGAAGATAGCGGAGATAATCAAGAGGAACTTTGATTTAAGACCGGCCGGCATAATCAAGACCCTTGACTTAAGAAGGCCTATTTACAGGCAGGTTGCAGCATATGGCCATTTCGGAAGAACCGACCTGGACCTGACATGGGAAAGAACCGACAAAGCCGATATACTTAGGAAAGAAGCGGGGTTGTAAGGTGTATAAGATATATAAGGTAAGGTATATAATATAAGGCATATACAAGGGTATGATAAGGTATAGGGACATAAGGTAAGGGACACTCTTCAGGATTGATAAGGGGACACTTTTAAACTACGAAGCGTTTCTTCGTAATCTTCGTAGTAAAAGAAGTGTCCCCGTTCTGTTTGGATTTTCCGGGAGTTTTACCGTGTTGTGCTGTTTCAGGAAATGATATGCTGCGGAATAACATTAGCCAGTTTCCTGGTGAAGGGACTGTTATTCCGGCATATCATTTTCTGCTTTTCTCACACATTCTGCACCGGTCTCATATAATGGTGTAGGTGGTGTCGGTATGCTTGAGACTGTGTTTTACGCAATTATTTGCATGCTCGCCGTATATGGGGCGATATCTCTCGCAACTCACATATTCAGTTTAATAAGTCAAAAGGCAAGGAGAGAAAATCAGGGCATCAGGCTGGTGATGCTGGTTAAAAACCAGGCTGAAAACATTGAGGGAATAGTAAGGAACATTTATGAGGAGAACCTCCTCAGAAGGGCAGGGCTTCCGGACAAACTGACAATCATAGACATGTCCTCAGGGGATGAAACTCCCCAAATACTTGAAAGGCTGAGCAGGCGGTACGGATACATGGATATTTTGAGTGAGAAGGATTGCAGCAAGGTGTTTTCGGATTTTGACCATGGCACTGATTTCAGCGTGAGTCAGCGTTCCAACTGACTCTTTTTTTTGCCCTGAAAATGTTCTATACTGGTTTTAGGCAAGTGACCAGCAGCATATGAAAGGTGAATGCATTGATTACCATAGAGGGTATCGTGGAAGAGATAATTTTTACAAATGAAGCAAACGGCTACACGGTATGTGAGATCAGGTGCCATAATGACTCCATAACGGCGGTTGGTTTCATGCCGTTCATAAATGTAGGGGACACTTTGAAACTGAGCGGCAAATGGGTGAACCATCCCGATTACGGAGAGCAGCTCAAGGTAGAAACGTATGAAAAAAAGCTTCCACAGACCGTCGATGCCATAGAAAAATATCTTGCATCAGGAGTCATCAAAGGGGTAGGACCGGTAACTGCAAGAAAAATAGTGGAAAGGTTCGGGGAAGAGACCCTGAGCATCCTGCAGTTTGATCCCGGCAGGCTGGCTGAAATAAAGGGTATCAGCTTAAATAAAGCTATAGAAATCGGACAGGCTTTCAATGAGCAGCAGGAACTCAGGGAAGTGGTGATGTTTTTCCAGAAATACGGAATAAGCCCTACCTTTTCGGCAAAGATTTATAAGACCTTTGGCAAGGACACAATTGAAAAGATAAAAGAAAATCCTTACAGGCTGGCTGACGAGGTAATAGGAATAGGCTTTAAAACGGCGGACAGGATAGCCCAGAGCCTGGGGATAGATCCTGCATCGGGGTACAGGATATGCAGCGGCATAAAATATGTTTTGTCACAGGCTGCATCTGCAGGTCATGTGTTTTTGCCCGAGGATGTGCTCAGGGAATATACGGCCTCGCTTCTGGATATTGGCCTGGACAGTATAAATGACGCCATCGTTTCGCTGCTGGTGGACAAATCCATCACCGTCGAACATGAAGGAGGAACAAGAAGGATATATCTAAGCCCGTTTTATTACGCTGAAACGGGGGTATGCAGAAAGCTCCTGGAACTTGCATCCGTAACCTTTAAAAAAGACATTGAAGGCCTGGAAGAAGCCATCGATGAAGTACAGGCCGAAGAAGGCATTATACTCGCCGAGAACCAGAGAATAGCTGTTAAAGAGGCATTGACCAGCGGAGTGATGATAATCACCGGAGGACCGGGAACCGGGAAGACCACCATAATAAAAACGATCATAAAACTCCTGCAAAAGGAAGGATATGATATAGCTCTTGCCGCTCCTACAGGAAGAGCCGCAAAGAGGATGACCGAAGCGACGGGATTTGAAGCCCGCACCATACACAGGCTTCTGGAAATGCAGTACATGGGGGATGAAAATGAGCTTTACTTTTTCAGATCGGAAGCCAATCCCATAGAGGCGGACATTGTCATAATAGACGAAATGTCAATGGTGGACGTACTGCTTATGAATCACCTCTTAAAAGCAATCGCTCCCGGAACAAGGCTGATTCTTGTGGGGGACGTGGACCAGCTTCCGTCGGTGGGACCGGGGAATGTGCTTAAAGATATAATAGCCAGCGGCGTCATTAAAACCGTAAGGCTTACCGAAATATTCCGGCAGGCAGAAGAAAGCATGATTATAGTTAATGCCCACAGGGTAAACCGGGGAGAAAAGCCAAGGCTGAATGAAAGAGGCAAAGATTTCTTCTTCATTCACAGAAAAAGCGGAGAGGATATTGTAGCCACCATTGTGGAATTGTGCGGGAAAAGGCTGCCTGCAACCTACGGGTATCACCCCATAAAGGATATACAGGTGCTCACCCCTACCAAAAAGGGGATTACGGGAGTGGCAAATCTGAATATTGAGCTTCAGAAGGCCTTGAATCCCGAAGATAAACGAAAAAATGAAAAACCCTTCAGGGATTATGTATTCAGGGAAGGCGACCGTGTCATGCAGGTACGGAATAATTACAACCTGAGGTGGGTAAAGGCAGACCGGCATGATGTCGACGGAGAAGGGGTGTTTAACGGTGACACCGGTCTGATACGAAGGATAGATACCGAAGAACAAAAGGCGGAGGTAATCTTTGAGGATGAAAAGATAGTGGAATATGACTTCAGCATACTTGATGAGATTGAACCAGCTTTTGCCGTTACAATACACAAGAGCCAGGGAAGTGAGTTTCCGGTTGTTGTGATCCCTATTTTTCCTGGACCCAAAGTGCTCCTGACACGAAATTTATTATATACCGCCATTACAAGGGCAAAAGAGCTGGTGATCCTGGTTGGTGTGGAAAGAGTGCTTTATGAAATGATTGAAAACGACAGGGAGGCATTCAGGCATTCCGGTCTTGCGGACAAGCTCAGGAAATGCGTTATGGGGGTATTATGACTGTAATAAACAGCATATTGAATTTTATTTTTCCTCCCAGGTGCATATTCTGCGGGAAACTGCTGGGTGTGAAAGCCGATATTTCCATCTGTCCAGGCTGCTACGTGAATATTCCGTTCATAAATCGGCCAATACCCTTTTACGGCTTCTTGGACGGTATCATTTGCGTTTGCGAGTATTCCGGAATAATAAAGGATGCCATAATAAGATACAAGTTCTATAACAAATCATCATACTTCAGGACCTTTGCCCGTTTGATGTCCCAGAGGATAAAAACCGAAACGGCAGGGCAAAAATTTGATTTGATAATAAGCGTACCTCTTTACAAAAAAAAGAAAGCCAAAAGAGGATATAACCAGTCCTATTTGATTTCCAAATTCTTAAGCAGGGAGCTTGGAATACCCGAGGCTTCATATTGTCTCTCAAGAATACGTGATACGGCAAGCCAAAGCCTGCTGTCAAAAGACAAAAGGCAAGCCAATGTTTACGGAGCATTCAGGGTTAATCATGCCCGCCTGGTGGCAGGAAGGAACATAATTTTGGTGGATGATGTACTGACTACCGGAAGCACCCTTAATGAATGCTGTCGTGCGTTAAAGGATGCAGGCGCGGAAAAGGTGTTGGGTGCCGTTATTGCTTCGGGAAGAAAGTTTTAACCTGTATTAATATACATCTGTTTTTTTACGATATATTATATGAA
>JAMNYG010000101.1 GCA_023622945.1 Bacillota bacterium
CTGGCAGCCCAGGCGCAGGTGCCGATTGTTCCCATGGCAATCACCTTTAGCCCCCCTGAAGGTTTACGCAGGATGGTTCGGAGAAAACCTGTCATGACTCTTCACATCGGTACACCCATCGATCCGGTTGCGACAGACCCTCAAAAGGACATTCGGATTCGCATGAAGGAAGCTCTGAAGCAAATAGACGTCTTTATCATGTCCTCCTGCTGAAATTACAGAATATTTATGGCACAGGAAGCCTTTGTTATTGAAAAACTGTGAGTTATAATAAAGGCGAGGGACGTTCTTCCTGTTTTTATGAGCGTGCGCTCACAGTGTACGATGTAAGGAGGAAATTGCCGTGATTATAGGTTTGGATATGGGAGGAACGCATGTCGATGCAGTTATTATTGACGGCGGACAAGTGGTTAAAGCCGTTAAAAAAGCCACCGATCGCGGTGATCTGTTCAAATCCGTCCGGACTACCCTGGAAGAGTTGCTTTCGGGATATGACAAATCCAGAATCAAAAGGATCAATTTAAGTACCACCGTATCAACAAATGCAATAGTAGAAGGCAAAACATCTCCTGTAGGAATGATAATACAGAGCGGTCCCGGACTTCCCCATGAATTTTTGGCCTGCGGTGATGAAAATGTATTCATATCCGGATATATTGACCACAGAGGCAAAGTAATTGAAGATCTGGATATAAGTGAAATTGAAAAAGGCGTTAGGCTGTTCAGGGGGAAAAACATAAACAACTGTGCGGTAGTCACCAAATTTTCCACCAGGAACCCGAATCATGAAATCAGAATAAGAGACTTTATAAAAGATTATTTTTCTTTTGTCACCATGGGGCATACCGTTTCGGGAAAACTGAATTTCCCGCGCAGGGTTTTCACGGCCTATCTTAATTCCGCCGTATATGACGTTTTCAAAGAATTCTCCGTGGCTATAAAAAAATACATGGAAGGGGAAGGAATCGGCGCACCCTTGTTCATGCTTAAAGCCGACGGGGGTACCATCACTCTCGGCAAGGCGGAAGAAAAACCCGTTGAAACAATACTTTCCGGACCGGCAGCAAGTTTCATGGGTTTAAGCGCAGTGTTTGACACGGACCAGGACGCGATACTTCTGGATATCGGCGGTACCACCACGGATATATTCTTTTTGGCCGACGGGGTTCCGCTTTTTGAACCCCTGGGAATAGAAATAGGTTCCTACAAGACGCTGATAAGGGCCATATACTGCGTATCAATAGGTCTTGGCGGAGACAGCAGCGTTAACATAGTGGATAAAGAGATGAAAATTGGACCCAAAAGAGAAGGAAAACCCTTTGCTTTCGGAGGTCCCAAACCTACACCCACAGATGCAATGATAGTACTGGGCTACATAAAAGAAGGGGATAAAGCTAAGGCTTTGGAAGCTATGAACGGTTTAGGCTCTCAACTGAACCTGTCAGCCGAAGAAACCGCCGAAAAAATCCTTGATGCAATGGGAGATATCGTTAAGAGCACGGTGGACCGGCTGTTGGAGAAAATAAATTCAAAACCGGTATACACGATAAAAGAGCTGTTATACGGAAAGAAGCTTGAGCCTAAAGTTATAAACGTTATAGGCGGACCCGCGAAAGTGATGGCGCCGATACTTGAAAAAAAGTTTGGGCTGCCCTGCCATTATCCTGAAAACTATCATGTTGCCAATGCAATCGGAGCAGCCCTTGCCAAAACCACCACCGAAATAAGTATGTTTGCCGACACTGCTCAACAGGTATTAACCGTTCCTGAGGTGGGAGTGTATGAAAAAATAGGCAGGAACTTTTCGGTAGAAGATGCAAGGAAGAGAATTATCGGGCTGGTTAAGGAAAACGCAGTATCCATGGGAGCCGATGAAAACGAGATTGAAGCTGAAATAACCGAGGAAAGCGTTTTTAACATGGTAAGGGGATTTTATACCAGCGGCCGGAACATAAGGATGAAAGCTCAAGTGAGGCCGGGGCTCATATATAAGCTGAGAGGTGGTAAGTATGCTTAAAGCCAAAAACAAGCTGGGCCTTATCTTTTTCCCGGCTTTTGACTGGGCTATCAGCCCCACTCATCCGGAACGGGAAGAAAGGCTTTTGTACACCCAGGATCAGATTTTTGAAGAAGGAATTGGGGATATCGAAGGGGTGAATTTTTATAACCCCGTTAAAGCCGAGGTTAAAGATATTCAGAGGGTCCACTTCTGTGTACCCGATGTAAAATCGAGGGTCACCCAGTCTCATCTTATTTCAGCAGGCGGAGCCATCAGGGCTTTCCAGTTGGTTATGGAAAAAGAGGTGGATAAGGCCTTTGCGTCTACGGGGACAGAGGATTTTGCATAGTTAATATTGAAGCGGTAATGATAGAGAGAATAAGGCATGAATACGGAAATCTCCGCATTGCCATTGTTGACACCGACTGCCATCATGGCGACGGTACACAGGACATTTTCTGGAATGACAAGGATACATTGTTCATTTCTTTCCACCAGGACGGCAGAACCCTGTATCCCGGCACCGGGTTTTTGGACGAGATGGGAGGTCCCGCAGGTTTCGGATACAATATAAATATCCCTCTGCCGCCCAACACCGGGGAGGAAGGGTTTTTATACGTGCTGGACAACGTTGTACTGCCCATACTGGATGAATACAAACCGGACATAATAATCAATTCCGCAGGGCAGGACAATCATTACACCGACCCTATAACCAATATGAATTTTACGGCTTCGGGCTATGCGGAGTTAAATCACAGACTGAATCCGGATGTTGCTGTTCTTGAGGGAGGCTATTCCATTGAAGGTGCTCTGCCTTATACAAACCTGGGCATAGTTCTGGCCATGGCCGGACTTGACTATTCCCATGTGAAAGAACCGGATTATGACAGGGAAAAATTAAGACAGCCCCAGAGGATCACGGAATATATCAAAGAGTTATCAGATGTGATCTATTCCCGCTGGAAGAACCGTGAAAAGCTGAGATCAGAGGCGATAAAAGGGGCGGACAGCGTGGAAAGAAGACGGCGGGTATATTATGATACCGACGGCATAATG
>JAMNYG010000004.1 GCA_023622945.1 Bacillota bacterium
GATGCGCTGTATTCCATTTCCTCTTCCCTGTCTGCCGGAAGGTCTCCTGAAGCGGCATTCAGGGCAGCGCTGGAAGATTTGAGGATTCTTTACCCTGATAACAATGCTTTTATAATAAGGGAGCTTGAACAGATAACCAGAAGAATGGACATGAACGATACCCTGGAAAATGCATTGATGGATTTTGCAGTGAGATCCGACATAGAAGATATTAAAAACTTTGCTGATGTGTTCATTATATGCAAGAGCACAGGAGGCAACCTTGTGGATGTCATAAGGAATACATATCTGATATTAAACCAGAAGATAGAAATAAAGAATGAGATTGAAGTACTGATTGCAGAGCAGAAGCTAAGTCAGAAGATCCTGAACATAATGCCTTTTGGGCTAATGGCATTAATAATGGCAAGTTCACCCGATTATGTGAAACCTTTATACAGCCCGGCAGGATATGTTGCCATGACAGTTGTGCTGGTGTTGCTGGTCATATCATATGCCATAGGGTCTAAGATAACAGATATCAGAATTTGAGTCAAAGATAAAACAGATATTAAAATTTGACAGGTCGGATACCTGAATTTGATTGATCACGATTTATCTCTGAGAAGAGGATTTGAAGCTGCAGAGGGGTCAGGATTATGATAATACTTTTTTCCATTGAAGTTGTAATATTAGCAATGTTGCTTTTCTTCTCCGGAGGCCGGTTTAATGAGGAAATGTCAGCAATGGAAGAGAAAAACGGGGTTATAAGGTTTATAGTACCGCCCGGCCTGCTTATCTTAAAGTTGTTCAGACATGAATGTAAGAGCGCTTATGAAAAGAACCTTGAGATTAAATTACAGTATTTGTCAGGAAAAGGCATGGCACATTTGGCGGTAAGGGTTCACATGGCAAAAAAGATCATGCTTATGTATTTGCTCTTGGTCTTTGTCACTTTTGTGGGAACCCAGATTGAGTTTGACATGGCGTATGTTATTTTGAGCGCCGGGCTGCTGTGTGCTGTCTTTGTCCTTACAGACAGGCAACTGGATGAAAAGTTTAAAGAAAGGCAAAGAGAGATGCAGATTGAGTTTCCTGAATTTTTAAACAAACTGATACTGCTTGTAAACGCCGGATTAACGGTCCGAGGAGCAATGCAGAAAATCATTAAGGAGAATAAAAAGGACAACCCCCTGTATAAAGAGCTCATCATGATAGTAAACGATATCAACACGGGAAAAAATGAGATAGCCGCATATGAGGACTTTGCCAGAAGATGCAGATTACAGGAGGTTACAATGTTTACCGCCACTCTTATACAAAACCTTCGAAAAGGCAGTGATCAACTGGTACCTGTATTAAGGCTTCAGGCAGCTGCCTGCTGGGAGAATCGCAAGAATCTTGCAAGGAAAATGGGGGAGGAGGCTTCAACCAAGCTTATATTCCCCATGGCTATTGTATTTGTGGCAATATTGATAATGGTAATGACCCCGGCAGTTATGCAAATACAAATATGAGTTTGGAGGGTTCAAAATGCTGAAGTATGTCCAAAGGTTTTTCAGGGAAGAAGACGGTCTCGGAACGGTAGAAATTGTCATTATTATCGCTGTCCTGGTAGGGCTTGCCCTGATATTCAGAAAACAGATATATGCCCTGGTAAATCAAATCTTTGACAGAATTTTCGGGAATGTAGGGGATACAATCGATATGCCCGAAAGCGTTTACATGGACGAAAAAACTATTGGTTGAGGACACTTATGGAAGCTTTTACCTATATTAAAAGCACGGTGTCAATAATACTGGTCATACTTTCGGTTATTTGTGACATAAGATCCGACGAGATAAAAAACGGCATTACGATGCTTTTTTCCCTGGCGGGAATCCTCTGTAGTTTTATTGAGAGAGGCGTTGAAGGAATTATTTTTTCCCTGGTGGGATGGGTTGTTCCCGTAGCCCTGCTGTTTATGCTGTTCGTGGCAAGAATGCTTGGGGCCGGAGATATCAAGCTCTTTGCTGCAATAGGCGCCGTGATGGGCTGTGATTTTGCAGTAAAGAGCATACTCTACTCTTTTTTAATAGGCGGCTGTATGTGCCTGGTGCTGCTTTGCATGAGAAAGAATGCAAAGAAAAGATTCTTGTATCTGTGGACTTATATGTGTACTTGCCTCAGGACATGTACATTAAATGAATATACGGATTTCAGGAACAATGACGACCAGGGCAGGTTTCATTTTTCCTGCGCAGTTGCACCCGCTGTGATATTGCAGATTGCCGCAATGTTTATAAGTTACACTGGAAGATAAATGTTTATAGGTTACCCTGGAAGATAAGCTTTATCG
>JAMNYG010000085.1 GCA_023622945.1 Bacillota bacterium
TGCTCTTGTTATCCACGCTCTCTGGAAATATTATGAAGCTACCGGTGATATTGAATTTATAAAGGAGGTATATGAACCTCTGGTAAAAAATGCTGTTTTTTTTATGGATGACTATAAGTATCCAAATGATATTCCCGTTGAAAGTTACGATCTCTGGGAAGAACGAAAGGGAATTTTTACCTTTACCGCATCTGCTGTATACAGAGGACTTCTCTCAGGAGAGAAACTCAGCCGTTTAGTAGGAGACAAAGAAACTTATAAAACATGCATATCGCGTTATTCAAAATTGAAAAAAGCAATATTAAGGGAGCTTTATGATAATGAACGCGGTATTTTTTTGAGGGGTATAAACTATAAGAATCATAATATAAAAAATAAAAGTTTAGATCGGACAGTGGATAGCAGTGTATATGGAATTTTCGAGTTTAATTTACTCCCAGCAGATGAGCCTAGAGTGATAAGAACAATGAGAAACTTAGAACAAAAACTTTGGGTTCCAGGAACAGGCGGTCTGGCGAGATATGAAAATGATTTTTATTATCGTCAAGAAGGCAGGATTAACAGCAACCCCTGGCTTATATGCACTCTATGGCTTGCGAAATGGTATATTGCAAAAGCAAAAGAGATCAAGGATCTAGAAAAGGCTCTTGGATTGATTAACTGGGCTGCAGATAATTCTCTTGAAACAGGAATTATGCCTGAACAGATTGATTCTCTTACAGGAGAACCACTTTCTGTCGCACCACTTACCTGGAGCCATGCTGAATTCGTGGATACAATTATCAGGTATCAAAAAAAGAAAACACAATTAAGAATTAAAGAAGATTGAGCACCTGTGTTTTCTTTGCTTTCAAAGAGTTCCATTGAGAATATAGTCTAAAATTAGAGCATGTTTAATCTCTTTAATTTAAGAGTATGGGAGATTCCAATTAATATTTTGAATAAAGTTTTTAATTGTGGTTATTTTAAGTCTGAAAAGCTCTTTATGAGAATTAAAAATTATGAAATGGGGGAAATAATGTGCAGGAGGAAGATTCAGAAGAACAAAAGTTCAAATGCTCTGTTTGTCGTATGACGTTTGCAACACGAGCCGAATATGAAAAACATATGAGAGAAAAGCATAATATGAAATTGCCTACAGAAGAGTCTTGAGATCAGTTAAATGGAAATGCTTGTAACCTCACTGGAGAAGCACCTAAAAGAATAAATATTTTTGAATATTATTTAGGAGATAATATGAATACATGCGAAAATGCAAAAGTTCCGTATACTCTAGAGAATATCAAGAAATGTATGTGCCCAAAATGTCCTGTCCAAGCTGACAGCAAATGTGCAATGGATAAACTTGATAATTTAATGAAGCAATATGAAAGTGGGAGCGAAGGTAATGTTCCTAAAAACCAGGACGTTCCAGGAGTCTACTGTTCAACTGGTAGAGCTACCTGTCAGGATCTTTACCCTGAAGAACAATGTATATGCTATACCTGTGCTGTCTGGAAAGAATATCATCTGCAAAATGTAAAGCCGACAATGTATTTCTGCCAGAGAGGTGGAGCAGTTTGAAAAAAGAATGAATAAATCCAGCAGCGAGTAAAATATAGTATAAAGACTTATTTCAGAGTATTTTTACATAGCCTTTATTTTGCTTTTAGCTTAAGAATACTCAAAATTCAAATTTATATTCTTGAATCTTGAATTTGGAACAATCAATTTATCAAATGCAGTTCTTTTCTATGCTTTCCATATGTTTTCAGTTTATTATTATCTTTCTTAATTTAAAATGTTTTCATCTTTAAAAATGTCTAAATAATTGTATATCTGAATTTTATTGTTTTGGGGTACCCAATTTATATTTAGTTGATATTACATCTTCAAGGCTTGGTCTGCTGAAATTGATCGAACTGACCCTAATTCCCAGATTGCTGGCGATTTGGAAAATACCGAGAATATTTTTCTCATAATCCGATATTCGGATAGCTATCAGAATTGAGCAATTGTCAGAGAATCTCTTTCCAAGTTTCACCTTTGAAATCATCTTTCATTGAAAAAGGGAACCATGTAAATTGAAATTATACGAGTCAGATTTATGATGGTTAATGATTATGACAGCACAGCCCTATTCTTGAACCCACGAGCCTTTTTGTATACTCATCAGAAGGTGAAAGCATTATTTCATGGGAATTTCCCAGCTCTACAATCTTTCCAGAATTCATAACTGCTATCCTGTCAGCAATCTTGAGAGTCAGGGAGAGGTTATGTGAAATATATATCATTGCAAATCCTCTCCTGTTCTGAAGTTCCTTTAAAAGACGCAATCTCTGGCAAGTGCAACCCTCTGCCTCTGCCCGCCGCTTAGTTCACCGCAATATTTCCTCAGGAAATTGTCTGTAATGGGAAGACGAACAAGTTCAAGGGCATTTTTAACCATACGCTGTCTGTCTCCATTGGACCCGATCTTATTGATATAAAGGGGCTCTTTGACTGCATCGTGCACGGTAAACCTGTTGCTTGTCGAACTGAAAGGATCCTGGAATACTATCTGAATGCCATTGACCCTGTTTCCATAGTTTCCCACTCTGACGTCGCCTCCCATAAACAATACTTCTCCATATTCGGGCTTTATTACATTTGCGAGGAGATGTGCAAGGGTTGACTTTCCTGAGCCTGTCTGGCCGACAATTGCAAGAACCTCCCCTTCCCTCACTTCCAGACTAACATTATCTACTGCCTGAATACATCTTCCATCAGGCAGGCGATAATTGAAGCTCAGGTTTCTTGCTTCCAGAAGGTTTGCTATGCCACCTCTATGGCATGCAATTTCCCGTCCGCCTCCTGCTGGCATCAGGACTGGGGAAACCCTGCTGCATATGTCGATTTTCTGTGTGCATCTCGGGCTGAAGGGGCAGCCCTTAAATTCATCCCCTGCCGGAACATCCCCGGGGATTCCCCACAAGTCTTTATAAACGAAAATATCCGGCGTCGAGTGAACAAGACCCCTTGTATAGGGATGACGGGGAGATACTAGAATATCCCTTACAGAGCCTGTTTCCACAACCTTTCCAGAATACATTACTATTATTCTGGATGCAAGAGAAGATACAAAAGTGATATCGTGAGAGATTATTAACATTGTATACCCGTTCTGCTTCTGAAGGTCAAGCAGAAGGTCCCTGATATCCTTTCGGGTAAAGGCATCAAGT
>JAMNYG010000097.1 GCA_023622945.1 Bacillota bacterium
GAAAAAACACATTGCCGATATAAACCCCAGGGCTGTTGTGTTTGAAACTGCCAAAAAGGAAGGAGCATATTGGGCAGATACTTTAGTGGAGTATATCATAAACCAGGTAAGGCAAAAAAAGGGAAAATGATTCGTTATTCTCTTAATATAAAGGGTATTGTCCAGGGAGTGGGCTTCAGGCCATATTTGTTCCGTCTGGCAAAGTCTCTTTCCCTGTGCGGATATGTACAGAACACCACCCAGGGGGTTTATGCAGAAATAGAAGGGGAAAACGCCGCATGTGAGATCTTTATCAGGAACCTGAAAGAACATCCGCCTGTCATGGCCAGGATAGAGGAGATAACGGTGGAGAAACTTCCTCTTAAGGGAGACAAGGACTTTATCATAGCAGCAAGCGGATATGGCCAAAAAAACGCCCTGATATCACCTGATATCGGTATTTGCGATGCATGTGCGGCGGAAATTTCGGATGTTAATAACAGGCGGTACAGGTATGCTTTCACCAACTGCACTGATTGCGGCCCCCGTTATACAATTATCCGTGATATTCCGTATGACAGAAAGAATACCACCATGGATGAGTTCGTCCAATGTCCTGAGTGCAGGCCAATAACAGGCGCTTTCATGCCCAGCCCAACGCATGTCCTGTGTGCGGACCCACCCTTTGTTTCTATAAAGAGGGTAAGCGGTGCCAGGGTGATCCTTTCCGGTTGTTTGACGAATGCATACAATCCGGTGGAATTGTGGCTGTTAAGGGACTGGGCGGATACCATCTTGCATGTGATGCCAAAAATGAGAATGCCGCATCAAGGCTCAGAAAGAATAAGCTAAGGTACGACAAGCCTTTTGCAGTGATGATGCGTGATATTCAAACAGTCAGGCAATTCTGCCATGTAGACCCGGCTGAAGAAGCTGTGCTTTTGTCTTCCAGAAAACCGATTGTATTGCTTAGAAAGAAAAAAGGCTGCTCAATTGCAGAGGATGTTGCTCCGGGCAACAGAAGGCTGGGAGTCATGCTCCCGTATACACCATTGCATTGCATCATAATGCAAAACCATGATGTATTGGTTATGACCAGCGCAAATACGACAAACCGTCCGATGATATACCTTGATGATGACATGGAAGATCTTTTTGATATGGCCGATGCTGTTTTAACCCACAACAGGAAAATATTTCACCGTATGGATGACAGTGTCTGTATGGTGGAATCGGGCAAAGTCCGTATGATAAGGCGTGCCAGGGGTTTTGCTCCGGAACCCTTGAAACTTAAGGGTAACAGCAAGATCATTCTGGCCCTAGGGGCGCAGCAGAAAAACACTTTTTGCCTTGCAAAAGGCGAGAATGCCTTTTTAAGCGGACATATAGGCGATCTGGATGACATGGATACCGAAAGGGATTATAAACTGGAAATAGAATCATACATGAGGCTGTTTGATGCAAAGCCGGAAGTTGTGGCATGCGATATGCATCCTGATTATGTTTCCACACGATATGCCAGGCAATTCAAGGGCATTCTTCCGGTATACGAAATTCAGCACCATCATGCACATTTTGCCTCTGTCCTCGCAGAACACAATATCAATGGAGATGCCGTAGGATTAATATTTGACGGTACGGGATACGGGGAGGACGGTACGCTGTGGGGAGGAGAGGTTCTTTGGGGCGATATGTCAAAGACCCGCAGGATAGGCCATATGCTTGATGCTCCTCTTTTGGGAGGGGAAGCTGCAATCCATGAACCCTGGCGCATGGCTCTGGCCATGGTTAACATTGCCTGCGGGAAAGATTTCGCTCTTGATTATTTCAGCAAGTATGGCGTAAGGGCAAGCCTTCTCCTGCAGGCAGGCGAAAGGGGAATAAATTCTCCCATGACATCAGGTGCCGGGCGCCTTTTTGATGCTGTTGCCGCCCTTGCCGGAATCCGGACCCATACTTCCTACGAGGGACAGGCAGCCGTAGAACTGGAGCAGGCTATAGAAGATTCGGAAGAAGGAAGTTACGGATTTGATATATATTGGGAAAATAATATGATGATATTGGACTGGCGGCAACTGATCCATGATGTCATACGGGATGTGAAAAAAGGCTGCCATAAAGGCGCCATAGCCGCCAGGTTTCACAGAGCCCTGGTGCAGCTGATGGCAGATGCTGCCGTTCTGGCAGGAAAGCAATTGGGTATGAGGACAGTGGTATTGTCGGGAGGCGTGTTCCAGAATGCTTATATCCTTCGCAACGGGATTACCAAACTTGAGAAGTGTGGGTTTGATGTTTTTTCAAACGAGAAGGTGCCTGCCAATGACGGAGGGATCTCCTTCGGCCAGGCAGCGGCGGTTGCAAGGCAGGCAATAAAAGAATCCAGTTAATGGCCTGGTAATATAGATTGGTTAATGGATAACAGATGACCGAAAAGTATTTCATCTTATATCAGAGTGAGGTAAAAAAGACATGTGCATTGCAGTGCCGGGTAAAATTGTAAATATACAGGGAGACTGGGCTGATGTTGACTTCGGAGGTGTATCCAAAAAAGCAAGCCTCAGGCTTGTAAAGGACCCCGCGGTGGGTGATCATGTTCTTGTACATGCAGGGTTTGTAATACAGATACTTGATCAGGATGCCGGTGAAGAGCTGGAAAAATTGTTGGAAGAAGTGACGGCTTTTGCAGATTAATGAAAGAAGTGAAGGGTTTTACACATGAAAACTTTTCATGAAAACAGGGACTACAGGACCGAAATAGAGCGTATCGAAAAAAGGATAGCGGAACTTGCCATCATGGAAGTGTGCGGAACCCACACTTCAAGCATACGCAGGTATGGGATCCAGGATCTGCTGCCGGATAATATAAGGCTTGTATCAGGGCCCGGCTGCCCGGTGTGCGTGACCGAGCAGAGGGACATTGCCCGTGCCCTCTCCATAGCAGGAAGGGATGATGTCATATTTGCCTGTTTTGGCGACATGATGCGAGTACCCTGCGGGGATACCAGCCTTTATTCACTGTACGGGGAAGGAAAGGATATAAGGATTGTAACATCGCCCATGGATGCTTTGGACATTGCACGGAACAACCCCGGCAAACAGGTGGTGTATTTCGGAATAGGATTTGAAACAACCGCTCCTCTTACCGCAGCCTTAATTGAGGCAGCCGATGAAAGAGGCATAAGGAACCTGAACGTTCTGAGCGCCCACAAAACCATGCCCCGGGCAATTGTGCAGCTGTTGAAAGAGGGAAGCAGTATAGACGGGCTTATATGCCCGGGACATGTGTCAACCGTAACGGGCTCCCAAGCCTTTTCCTTTATCCCAGAAAAGCTTAAAATACCGGCGGTAATAGCGGGTTTCGATGCTTACGGCATAATGGCG
>JAMNYG010000066.1 GCA_023622945.1 Bacillota bacterium
TCCCTTCGAGAACTTACTGCTTACATTGTATCAAATATTTTCCAATATGTATAGGTTTTACTTGGGTTTGATATGTATTCGACGACATTATTCGTTTTGCAATTCTGCAAAAAAGAAACCCCCCGGCCCCTTAAGAGCTTGATTGCTCCCAAGGTTTGCTGGGGGTAAAGAAAAAGCCCCGTGAGTGAGAGAGCAAATGTATTCACTTTCTCACGGAGTTTTAAGTTCTCTCCTTCGGTTGCTGATGGGTTAGGTCAGCTTTGGGAAGGAGTGTGTAGTATTGGGCTGGATTTACATTAGATTTTCCCGCAACTATTAGCTTGCCCTTTTTTCAATGGCAATGTCATTTTTTAATCCCGCCGTAGTAAGACACCCATGTCTGTTACCCTTCTTCACTACCCTCATCCATATAAACTCCTTCTTCAGTCTGAATTGCTTCCCTGGGGATGGATTTATTCATAGCTTTTTCGATTCTCTGCAGTATTTTTTCCTTGCGGTCAATGAAAAAGCATTCAAAGTCATCAGCATACAGCAATTCAGGTGAGAGCACATGGGATTTTAAGATATTTTGAAACTCGTCATCGCTTACTTCAGCATGTTTTTGTATTCTCACCAAATATTTACTTGGAGCCTCACCACTTACTATACGATTAGTACGACTTGATAGAGGGGTTTTATTAATTATACAGTTATAATCATCTTTGCTTATGCCATTTTTTACACACCAAGCAACAGGGAAAATATGGTGAATATCAATTGATTCGGAAAAATAAGTACTAAAATCAATCTTTGTAGCAGAAAGCCAATCTCTGGTTTCATCATTCATGAGTAATGCATAAATTCCTTTATAAGCGGCACTATTTCTTGTTCTAAGCGTATGCAGCCGCGATGGTGAAAAATTTGCATCGTAAATGGTTTTTGGTTCGGGGCCATTATTTTCAATCCAGTTTATCACCTGGGGTAAATCGAGGGCATAACGGGTTTCGTTGGCTGAGCCATAAAGCTCACCAAAAACACCACACCAGTACCACTGCATTAATTTATTTTTGTAACCTATATTATCAATTTTGTCACCTAAAACAGCTAAAATAGCTGCCATTGGAATTAATTGGGTATTGTAAGGCAGATCGCGGGCGGTATAGATATGGTTTTCAAAAAGTATTTTCGAAGCTTTAATAAAACCTTGTACAACCGGATCCCTATAATTTTTATAATCTTGCAAGGATAAATTGAGTATATCTTTTCGCTTGCAGCTAACAGCCGGCAGTTCTTCAACGGAAACATTTTGTTTTGCCCGATTTAATCTATAGTTATAAGTAGCCAATAGGGTAATAGCTTGTATAACATCGGTATTACTGACTCTAGAAAGTAACTTGAAATTTTTAAACGCATTTTTTATCTTCTGCCAATCCGTTTTTAAGTCAAACTCTTCAGCCGCAAAGGTTGCAGTTAGTAATTCAAAAACATTTAAAGATACTCCACCGGTATTGACCTTTTCAAAAACTTGACAAACTGCTTCCTTAGGATTTTCTTTCTTCAAAATTATTACTGGTAGCATATACTGGTGGAAATTATTGATAATTGTAGCCTCAAACTTGTCCCAGAACATGGATTTCTCCCGATCGTATTGCCAATATTCATTAAACTCCCGTCTCCATACGCTGTATTCATCTATCATGCAAACGGGGTACATTAAGTTTTCGAATTCAAATTCTTTCTTTGTCAAATCAAGTACAATACGCCGCCCGAAATCTTCAGTAATCTGTTTCTTTTCATTAAGCGATATGATAGCCTCTTCAAGATCATAATTTACATCCATAGCTTTTATCATATCGATATAATACCAGCGTTTAATTTCATAATTTCTTTCATTTCTAGTAGTGACTATCTCATTGGTTACAATTGTTTGATAAAGTGAAGTGAGCCGTTGCTGTCCGTCAAGTATAAGCAAATCAGGTTTTACTTCATTGTCAAGTTTTACACCTTCCACAGGTTTTGTTTTAAATCTCACGTTTTCATTACCGGTCTCCAGAAGCATAACAGCACCAATAGGGAAGGATTTAGCAACACTAGCAAGAATTCCCTTTATACGGTTGTCATCCCAAATCCATCCTCTCTGGAAGTCAGGTAATTGTATTTTACCCCTGTGTACATCCCTTAATATCTCGAATAGACTTCTCTTGGTCGAATCAAAAGTTTCCAAGCCCTCACCTTCTTTTTTGATTGTTATTTGTTACATTGTTAGGATAATTCTATAGTAAAACCTCTGTTTCCTCTTTCTTG
>JAMNYG010000206.1 GCA_023622945.1 Bacillota bacterium
CAGCGATACCCTTAGGGTGTCTCCAATACCTTCAGCAAGGAGGCAACCAAGGCCGACTGCCGATTTTATCGTTCCGCTGTAAACGGTTCCCGCTTCGGTAACCCCTATATGCAACGGATAATCGCAACGTTGTGACATAAGGCGGTATGCATCTATCGTCATTGGAACGCTGGAAGCCTTCAGGGACAATACAATCTGTTCAAATCCGTACTCCTCAAGAATGCTTACATGGCCAAAGGCGCTCTCTACCAATCCTTCGGCTGTCACTCCTCCATATTTTGCAAGTATATGCTTCTCAACAGAGCCCGAATTCACTCCTATCCGAATGGGTATGCTCCTGGCCTTTGCCTCTTCCACAACCTTTTTCACTCTTTCCCTGTCCCCTATGTTTCCCGGGTTTATTCTTATCTTATCTGCGCCCTGTTTCATGGATTCCAGTGCCAGCCTGTAATCAAAAGAATATCTGCAACCAAAGGGATGGAAATTGCCTTTTTTATGGATCCTATGGCCTGGGCCGCCTCCATGTCAGGCACGGCAACTCTTATTATCTGGCAACCTGCTTCTTCCAGTTTCTTTATCTGTTCTATTGTTTCCTCAATATTTCTTGTATCGGTATTGGTCATGGATTGAACCGTTATGGGAGCATCTCCTCCAATGAAAATGTCTCCCACACGGACCTTTTTCGTCTTCCTTCGTTTGATAAAACCGTTCATTTTAAACCTCCGTCATTCCCTCATCTGCCTGTTGTGCAAATTATAACAACCTCCCGTTATGCCAATTATCTCATCCGCCAATTATACGCATTATATCATTGAAAGACACATATATGGCAAACAGGATCAGCAGTACAAAGCCTACTATGGAAATATATGCTTCCTTTTCGGGGGGTATGGGTTTCTTCCTTATTGCTTCTATCCCCAGCAAAAGGAGCTTGCTTCCGTCCAGCATGGGGAAAGGAATCAGCTGGGTGGCACCCACTGCAATGCTCATCAGTGAAGTCATTTGAAACAGGTATATAATTTTTGTAAATATGTTGGGACCCTGCTCAACCACATCGCCTATTGTGCTTACAATTCCAATGGGCCCCATCATCTGGTTAAGCTGAGCTTTCCCTGTAATGAGCCATACAAGGCTGTATCCGACGCTTTTTGCTACTGAATACGTGTACAGTACGGACTGCTTTAATGCGCCGAATACGTTTCCTTTTTCAGTGACAAAACTCAAACCTATTTCATATTGTTCAGGGATTTTCTGAACCTTGGGTGTAATTTCCTTTACAATCACCGCATCATTTCTCATAATCGTAATCTTTACCGGTTTACCACCGTTATTCTTCATAAAACCCAAGACATCCTGACTGGTAGAAACGGGAGTTTCATTGAGTTTGACAATCCTGTCACCGGGGAGAATTCCTGCTTCTTCGGCAGGGTAACCTGAAAGAACGCTGCCCACGGTACCGGTATTGTCGTTTGACGCAAATGTCACACCAATCATATATACTTCACTTTCAGGTATTATCTCGGGTACGATTGTAGTTGTGAACTTCTCCGCCCCTCTCCTCACTTCCACCCTGGCAGGGGCACCTTTTGCCACATAGAGGAACTGGAAAACGTCCATAGGCTGGTGCACGGGTTTTCCGTCGTATTTCAGTATCACGTCTCCGCTGCGTATTGATGCGTTATACGCAGGAGAGCCTTCAGCCACTTGATCAACTGTTGTGGTGGTATAACCCATGAATGAAAACAAAACCACCAGAACCAATGCTGCAAAGATCAGGTTTGCCGCAGGTCCCCCCAATGCCGTCAACGCCCTCGCATGCACAGGCTTATTGCTGAATGCCCTTTCGCTTTCGGACGCCTCCTCCTCTCCCTCCATCTTCACGTAAGCCATTATGGGCAGAAGCCTGAGAGAATACATGGTTTCTCCTCTTTGTATGCTGAAAAGCTTGGGGCCGATAAAAATGGAGAATTCCAGCACCTTTATATCGTATAGCTTGGCCATAAGAAAGTGTCCGATTTCATGAACAAGGACAATGATGTTAAAAGCTATGAAAGCTAAAAATAAATTCATCTGATACCTCCAAAGATACAATTTTTTCCGGCTACACCAAGTCGCTCACTTCAAAAAATTTCTCATCATTCCTTTATATTTATGTAAAAGCACAGCCGTTCATTCTCAAACTTTAACTTTGTCAGTTATCTCCTTTACAAGTTCCCTGGATCTGGCATCCGTTTCCAAAATATCTTCCAGGCATGGGTTTTTGCATACCGTATGCCTTTCCATGACATGCTCTATGATATCAGGGATTTGGGTAAACCTTATCTTGTTGTCGAGGAACAGGCTTACGGCAACTTCATTTGCAGCGTTCATGGCAGCCGGCATGGTACCTCCTTCTTTAAGGGCAATGTATGCCAGCTCCAGGCATCTGAATGTGCCCGTATCAGGTTCCTCAAAAGTCAAGCGGTTGGAAATCAGAAGATCAAGCCTGGAAAAATTGTTTGGATACCTTCGGGGAAAGGTCAGTGCCAGCTGTATGGGAATTCTCATATCGGGTGAACCCAGTTGTGCCATCACCGATCCGTCAACATATTCCACCATTGAGTGAATTATGCTCTGCGGGTGTATCAGGACTTTAATCTTTTTTGCAGGCATTCCGAACAGCCAGCTTGCTTCTATCACTTCAAGTCCTTTGTTCATAAGAGTGGCCGAGTCGATGGTTATTTTATTACCCATCTTCCAGTTGGGATGTTTAAGTGCCTGGGCTACAGTAACTTTTTTCAGCTCATGAAGTTTCATGCCTCTGAAAGGTCCTCCGGATGCTGTAAGAATTATCCTTTCCACGTCCTGCTTTTCATTTCCGGCAAGACACTGAAATATGGCAGAGTGCTCACTGTCCACAGGAAGAATCCTTACATTGTGCTTTTTAGCCTCAGACATCACTATGGACCCCGCCGTCACAAGGGTCTCCTTGTTGGCCAGGGCTATATCCTTTCCATTCCGTATGGCTTCCAGAGTCGGCACCAGGCCGGCAATCCCGACGATTGAGCTTATGACCGTGTCAACGTCATCAATTGAGGCAACGGCTTTCAAACCTTCAATCCCCTGGAGTACACTGATGCCAGTCCCTGCAAGCCTTAATTTCAGCTGCAGGGCCGCTTCCCTGTCCGCAACTGCTACCAGCCGGGGCTTAAATTCAAGGGCCTGCTTTTCAAGAATATCTATGTTTGAATTTGCTGAAATCCCCAGCACTTCAATGTTTAAATTTCTTGCTGCTTCAAGAGCCTGTATTCCTATTGAGCCGGTTGATCCCAATATGGATATCCTTTTTGCCATACACTTCTCCTGCATATGTTTGCTGTTAATATTGTCTGTGAGATTGTACTGTAATATATATCATAAAACAATGAAGCTTATGTAAAAATATACCACCGGAGCGGTGAACAACAGGCTGTCAAACCTGTCCAGCACCCCTCCGTGCCCGGGGATGCTTTTCCCGAAATCCTTAATCCCCACGTACCTTTTTATTGATGAAGCTGCCCAGTCACCTACCTGTGACAGAAAACCATTCAGAACACCCAGCACGACATAGTGATAAATGGGTACGGGCGGGATATATCGGTTTATAATCAGGCCGTATAAAACGGTAACCAGTATGGAGCCTGCCATTCCTCCTATTGCGCCTTCAACGGTCTTTTTGGGGCTTATGGAGGGCAACAGTTTATGGTTGCCGAAGATCCTGCCTGCAAAATATGCGAAGGTATCGGTGCTCCACGCTCCTATGAATATCAGCCAGAAATACAGGTACCCGTTTTCCAGGTTCCTGGTAAGTACAACAAAGGAAAACAGGAACACAACATACAGCATCCCAAAAACCGTCAGGGCTATGTCAATCAGGCTGTACTTGTCATGCTGGAAAATGGCGTAGCAAAAAAGCAGTACCAACAGTATAAAGATTGCAAAGGAAAAATAGTTTATTGACTTGAAAAGGTCCATGTAGAAATTTATCCTTCCCATCCTGCCGTTCATGCTTATAAACAATATTACCGTACATGATAAGTAGCCTATAAACTTCACAGGTTTATAACCCACATTTGAAACCACGCCGTAGAATTCGCTCATTCCTGCAAGTGCCAGTATGAATACGGCTATACCCAACGCTATATGCCCAAAAGAGGCAACCGTAACAAGCAGAGCCAGACCGATCACTGCAGTAATTATCCTTACTCTTAGCATCAAATTCCTCCAAACCGCCTGTTTCTGTTTTGAAAATCAATGATGGCTTCTTCCATATCCTTCTCTGTGAAGTCCGGCCAAAGCTTATCAGTATACCAGAACTCAGTATAAGCTGACTGCCATAAGAGAAAGTTGCTGGACCTCTTTTCACCGCTGGTGCGGATGAGAAGTTCCGGATCAGGCATTTCTGACGTGTATAGTCTTCTGCTGAACGTCTCTTCATCTATGTCTTCGGGCCTGAGTCGCCCACCCTGAACATCCTGTGCTATTCTGCGGACCGCATTTACTATCTCGTCCCTGCCCCCGTAGTTTAAGGCAAAAACCAGGTTCAACCCGGTATTTACTTTTGTAGATTCAACTACCCTTTTTATCTCGGTCTGAAGTTCTTTTGAAAGCCTGCTTATGTCCCCGATAACCTTAATTCGTATATTGCTTCCTTCTAGCTCTTTATCCGCGTTCTTAAGAAATTCCAGCAAAAGTGACATTAAAGCATCTACTTCTTCCTTCGGCCGCGACCAGTTCTCGGTAGAAAATGCATAAAATGTAACATATGTTACTCCCAAATTATTACAATACTTGACGATGTTTTTCAGGTTATTGGCTCCTTCCCTGTGCCCTGCGCTTCTGGGCATACCTCTTCTGGTAGCCCACCGGCCGTTACCATCGGGAATAATGGCTATATGCACGGGAAGACGATTTTTATCTATTTCTTTGCCCTTCCTTTTTGACTTTCTGCCAAATAAAAACATTTATCCTCCAAAAATTGACTATATGATTATATTTCCATTTAATTATACATCATACTCCAATGCATGTAAAACAAAAGCACTAAAAATAACCGCCCCCTTAAATCAAGTATACACTTTATTTAAGGGGGGGCCATTCAAAATGAGTTTCATATTCTGTTACAATGGTTTGCAAACATGCAGAACCACGTTATTGCCTCCCGGACATACATGTCTTATAACCCTGTATGTATCATCATAATACCCGCTTTCATCCCCCGGAGGCGCAATCACTTTTATATCGGATATGTAAAAACCTGCCTGAACCAATAACTTTGAAGCTTCAGCCAGTTCAAACCCTATGATATCAGGTATGTCCATTACTACACCTCAAGGATTTCCTTTTCCTTGTCCGCAACAATCTTATCGATTTCTTCTATGTTCTTGTCAGTGATATTCTGCATATCTTTTTCCGCAACCTTAAGGTCGTCTTCGGTAATCTCGCTGTTTTTCTTCATTGCCCTGAATTTCTCTATTGCCTCTCTTCTGATTGACCTGACGGCCACTTTTGCCTCTTCGCCGTATTTCTTTACAATCTTGGTCAGTTCTTTTCTTCTCTCTTCAGTAAGCGCAGGGAAAATCAGCCTTATCACCTTTCCGTCGTTGTTGGGGTTGATTCCCAGGTCAGATTTCTGTATGGCTTTCTCGATTTCTTTTAACATCTTTGCTTCCCAGGGCTGAATCACTATAACCCTTGCTTCAGGTACCGATATATTCCCAAGCTGATTTATTGGGGTAGGTACGCCATAATAATCCACATGGATTTTGTTCAGCAGTGCAGGATTTGCTCTTCCGGCCCGTAATCCGGCCAGGTTTTCCTTAAGGGAGTTAATCGACTTTTTCATTTTCTCTTCATAAGGTTTATAAGCTTCCTTGTCCATTCTCAAATCCTCCTCTTCTTAGTTTTATAGCGGTACCTGTTATTTTATGGTAGTACCTATGTTTTCACCAAGTATTACCTTTATTATGTTTTTGGGATCGCTCAAACCGAAAACTATTATAGGTATATTGTTGTCCATGCAAAGAGAAGCTGCAGTCGAATCCATGACACCAAGCCTTAAGTTCAGCAGTTCATGATGGGTCAGTTCATCAAACTTCTTGGCCTGGGGATTGCTGTTAGGATCGCTGTCGTAAGCACCGTCAACATTTTTTGCAAGCAGAATAACTTCTGCGTTTATTTCGGCAGCTCTTAAAGCTGCAGTGGTATCCGTAGAGAAATATGGATTCCCGGTTCCGCACGCAAAAATTACGATTCTTTTTTTCTCCAGGTGCCTTACTGCTTTTCTCCTTATATACGGCTCAGCGATCTGTCTCATTTCAATGGCAGTCTGAACCCTGGTAGGTATTCCCCTTGATTCAAGGGAGTCCTGAAGAGCCAGGGCATTTATGACCGTTGCCAGCATACCCATATGGTCTGCAGTTATACGATCCATGCCTTTTCCGCTCCTGCCCCTCCAGAAATTGCCTCCTCCCACAACTATGGCAATTTCCACTCCCATTTCATAGACTTCCTGTATGCTGTCTGTTATTTCGTTTATAACTTCCTGTGAAATGCCAAACTTCCTGTCACCTGCCAGTGCTTCGCCGCTGATTTTGAGAATTACTCTTTTGTATTTAGGTTCAGCCATGTATATCCCCCGCTATTTCAGATTATTTCTACAAAAACTATGAAAGTCCTTCTAAAACATTGAAAAATCCGCTGGCATAAGAATTGAAAAAACCGCTTCCCTAAGAATTGCGCCTTTACCTGTAAAAAGGGAACATATATACTATGTTCCCTTTTTATTTCTTTCATTAACCGCCTATCTGCTTCTTAACTTCTTCTGCGAAGTTGTCTTCTTTCTTTTCAATACCTTCGCCTCTCTCAAATCTTGCAAACCTTCTGATGTTGATGTTTTCACCAATAGTAGCTATCTTTTCGGTCAATAGCTGCTGAATTGTTTTGTCAGGATCCCTTATCCAGGGTTGTTCAAGGAGGCATACCTCTTTATAGAACTTCTCCAGGCGTCCCTCCACCATTTTTTCAACTACCTTTTCTGGCTTGCCTTCGTTAAGTGCCTGGGCTCTGAGGATTTCTCTTTCCTTTTCAATGACTTCGGCTGGAATGTCTTCCCTGCGTATGTATTCCGGTTTTGCAGCTGCTATCTGCATTGCGATATCCTTTACAAAAGCTCTGAATTCTTCATTTCTTGCCGCAAAATCAGTTTCTACATTTACCTCTACAAGTACTCCGATTCTTCCGTCGCCATGGATGTATGCATCAACCAAACCTTCTGCTGCTATTCTTCCGGCCTTCTTTGCTGCAGCGGCCAATCCTCTTTCCCTTAAAATCTCAATGGCTTTTTCCATGTCTCCGCCGGCTTCACTCAGGGCTTTTTTACAGTCCATCATTCCGGCTCCTGTTCTTTCTCTCAATTGTTTTACCATATCGGCAGTGATCATAGCAATTCCTCCAAATCAAGTATGTTATTACCCAATAAGACTGTTCGTAAATAATCATCAAAGTATATTTTCTTCGTTTTGTGCAGTTTTATACTGATATTGCCAGAGCGAAAATATCAAAAATCCGGCCTCAGTCCCCGCGGACACTAAGACCGGATCGATTTGTTATTCCTCCACGGAAACGTCGGCAGGCTCTGCTGCGCCGTTTTCTTCTTCTGCTGCTTCTGCTGCTGCCTTATCTGCTGCATCTTCTTCATCTGCAGCTTCTTCTTTGGCTGCAACATCTTCCGCTGAAACAGAAAGCTGTTCTCCCTGTCTTCCTTCTATGACGGCATCGGAAATCTTGGAAGCAATGAGCTTGATCGCTCTTATGGCGTCATCGTTTCCCGGTATTACATAGTCAACCTCATCAGGATCACAGTTGGTGTCCACGATGGCCACAATGGGTATGCCCAGCTTTCTTGCCTCAAGTATGGCAATCCTTTCTTTCCTTGGGTCAACGACAAACATCGCTCCGGGAAGCCTTGTCATATTCCTGATGCCGCCCAGGTTCTTTTCAAGCTTTTCCTTTTCTGCCTTCAGCTTGGTTACTTCCTTCTTGGGAAGAACGTCGAAAACCCCGTTTCTTTCCATTTCATCAAGCTGATTCAGCCTGTCAATTCTCTTACGGATGGTTTTAAAGTTGGTGAGCATTCCGCCCAGCCATCTTGCATTTACATAGAATTGACCGCATCTTTCAGCTTCTTCCCTGATGGACTCCTGAGCCTGCTTCTTTGTGCCTACGAAGAGTATGTCCTCTCCGTTCATCGCCAGTTCCCTTACAAAAAAATAGGCCTCATCTATTTTTTTTACAGTTTTCTGGAGGTCGATAATATATATACCGTTCCTCTCTGTAAAAATATATTCGGCCATTTTGGGGTTCCATCTTCTGGTCTGATGCCCGAAATGGACTCCTGCTTCAAGCAACTGCTTCATTGAAACAACTGACATTATTACACCTCCTGTAGTTTATACCTCCGCAGTGATCATCTTCATGAAATACCCGAAAAACAGGCAACATCCCATGAATCACGCTGCGTGCGTATTTTCCGTGTAGTAGTATACCATATAAGTTTTTTTTAATCAACAATTTATTTTCAGTGTTATGCAAACATATGTGAAGAAAATTATATGCTTCATTCCAGCTGTCACTGGGTTTTTACTCAAATATTATTCCAAAACATGTCATTTTCTTATAAGCAATCACTATTTCATAAAAAACGGGCGGTTTTGCATACATGCTCCGGCAAAACCACCCGTTGGTTTCATTGCACGGCTATGCACTCATTGCCTTCTTACCATCAGGATTTACCGGTGACTTTACCGGTTTACCGTCAGGTCCTTCATAAACGCGTCCCCAACCTGTCAGCACTGAGAACAGAAGTACGAAGAACAGCACTACGCAGTAAATCATCCCTGAAGCTACCTGTACAATTGAAAGAGGTTCGACAAAGTCATATCCCTGTGACAGCAAAGCCCCTATGAAAGCAAAGCAGCTGAGGAACGGGACAACTACGGGTAAGGAATTGGCAAAGCCGTCGAGAAGATTTGCCCTTCTGTATGGATGAAGCCCAACTCTTTTGCCCAGTTCGTTTTGAACCTTGCCGAATGTAGCCATGGAGGCACTGGTTACTCCTCCGAAGATTAGCGTTGTAATACAAATTCCCAGCATCATTGCAATCTCTGCACCTACGACGGTGTTACCCAGTTTGCTCTCGAGTATTTTATTGGTGATCCTCTCAAGAGCACCTGCAGCGTTCAGCACACCCATTATACCGTAAACGGATATTACAAGGGTAACGGTAGCCATCATGCCGCTGACTCCGTCGGTAAGGAAGCCCTTGGGAGCTCCGTCTTGAACCGAGAGGACATTTTCAAATGTGATCAGGTTAAATGCAAGTCCTGTAATTGTTCCAAGCACAATGCCTACTGTAGTGGCTTTGTAAATGTCCCTTGTCTTAACTGCAACGGCCAGCATAATAGCCACAGGAATCAGCATGACAAGGCTTGATGGATTCATATTGGCAGCCAGTATGTCTTCTGCGCCTGAACCTACGCTGCCGCCTCCACCAACCAGCCAGAAGATGAAGAACGATATTATTCCGCCAACCAATGAATACTTTAAGCGACTTGACACACATCCTCCTACTTCGGCAAAGCCTTCTCTCCTGGTGTATTCCTGGGTAGCTGCTGAAATAATTGTTGTATCTGAAATCGGAGCAAGGTTGTCACCGAATACCGCAGCACAAACAATAGCTCCTGCAAGCATTGCGGGATTGCTTCCCATCAGCACCCCTGCAGGATAGAAAATAGGGAAACATGTAAACATGCTGCCAATGGAAGAACCTGTAGCCGATGAAATGATGCATACCGCAAGGAATGTAAATGCCGTAAAAAGTCCGCCGCTGACGTTCAGGGAATCAGCCAGCCACACAAATCCGGCCGATACATTGCATGCTTTGATCAAAGAAGAAAACATGCCGATGATGAACAACAGTACTCCGATCGGAACAGATTCTTTTGCACCTTCATAAACCGCGTCCCAGAAGCGGGCATAATGCCCTTTTTGGGTGAACAGCGCACCGACCAGCAACCCTACGAATGCGCCCATGGCAAGTGCATACATCTCAAAAGCTTTAAATACAATGAAGTACAACACACAGAAGATCAGAAAAACCACAATCGGAATAAATGACATTACCCAGCTGCCGCGGAATTCCAGTTTTTTTTGCATGGAACCTCTTCCCCCTTGAAATTATATTTTAAACGTTAAGCTCCTTAACGTTTAATTACACACGTCTTCTCAGACAACTTTCCCATCCTCATGCGATGCCTTTTTCCTTCGCCAACCTGGTCAGTGCATCCTTTATGCGGTTATACGCATTAAGAGCCCGGTTTTCATCTCTGAAACATCCATGAACTATGCGGATATATCCTTCACCGCACTTTCCATAGGGAGTTCCTTCGTTTACCAGTACTTTCGCTTCCCTCAGAATATATTCGGCAACTTCAGCGCTGGTTCCCAGCCTTGATATGTTGAGCCAGGAAAGAAAACCGCTTTCCGGCATCCTGACCTTCACTCCGGGGATGCTGCTGAATACTTCATAGGCAAGCCTTCTGCGCCGCTCAAAAATTTCGTAGTTTTCCTTCAGTATGGATTCATCCTCCAGCGCAGTGATTGCACCCAGCTGAGCCGCCGTGTTGGTTGCTCCCAATATATTGACCGCGCCGCCGTACAACACATCCATAATATGATCGTCTGCAACTATATAGCCTACCCTGAAGCCGGACAGTCCTATGCCTTTTGAGATGGAGAAAACAGTAACGGTACGCTCCCACATGCCCGGAAGCGTAGCAGGAGATACAAATTCAATGCCGTCAAAAATGTGATCCTCAAATGCCTGGTCGCAAACCAATATCAAATCATTTTCCACGATAAACTTGCAAAGTTTCTCAAGGTTTTCCCTGCGGAACACTGTTGTGGTGGGATTGTTGGGATGTGAAATGAGAACCATTTTGGTTTTGCCTGTAAGACGTTTTTCAAATTCCTCAACCTCTGGTTGCCAGTTATTCTCTTCCTTAAGCGGTACGGGAACTGCAACTCCGCCGCACAGCTTTGCATTCAGGAAGTTGGACGGATAGCTGGGATCAGGGACAAGAACCTCATCTCCTTCGCATATAAAGGGCATCATTGCATATATGAGCCCTGAATCCGAACCGGGTGTGATTAATATGTTCCGGCTTGGGTCTGCCTTGATTTTGTTCTTTTCCCACAGTTTCTTTGCTACTGTACGGCGCAGGTCGGTATTGCCTATAGGCATGGTGTAATGAGAAGAAAAACCGTCTTCAAATGCCTTTATCATTGTTTCCTTAACTGAAGGCGGAATTGACGGATCCGGAAAGAACGGATCTGCCCAGGCCATGATATCATAACCCTGTGCCATGAGGTTACCGGCACCTTCACCCACATCAGCTTTTGTAACTTTCGAAAAAAGACCTCCCTCCAGATCGCGGAAACGATTGTTCATTTTATCCTTGATATTCATCAGATAGACCCCCCTCCCTCGATAATCTTAAATTTGTTTTATTGTCTTCTCTGATGAATCATTGATGTCTTTTTCCGGTGCTTCAGTCTGTCAGTTCAATAATGGCTTCAACTTCAACCATAACTCCCTTTGGAAGCTCTTTGACGGCCAGGCAGCTTCGTGCCGGCTTCTCGGTGAAATAGGTTTCGTATATCTTGTTGAAACTTGCGAAATATTTCATGTCGGAAAGGAAACAGGTGGTTTTCACCGTCTTTGACAGGCTGGTGCCTGCTTCATCGGCGATAGCCTTTAAGTTCTCCATTACCTGGACAACCTGTGCTTCAAATTCTTCAGGAATTTCACCGGTCCTTGGGTTTACCGGAATCTGACCGGAGGTGAAAAGATAGTTTCCTGAGCAAATCCCCTGTGAATATGGTCCTATTGCCGCCGGAGCTTTATCTGTGTTTATTTTTTTTATCATGGTTGATTTCCCCTCTCATTTTTAAATTTTTTTATATAGCGATAAACCGTTTTTTCGGATACATTCAGCAGTTGAGCCACCGTCGAAACGGTTCCCTTTACCATAAAAACATCCAGAGCTTCAAGTTCTGATATTATTCTGCGTTTTTCTTCTGTTGTGATTTCCCTGTCACCTTTGTTGCCCACCACTTTTGCAAAAACTTTATTGATCAGTTCATCAGAACTCAGGGAGAAGGTCTCCAATGCACGGTTTTGGTTCAAATTGTCCGGGTTTACCAACAACGATTCCCTGATGATTTCGGTAGCCCTTATCTGGTCGGTAATATCCACGTTGCTGCACAGAAGGCCGATCAGCTTGCCGTTGTCCTTTATAAAGAATGTGGATGAGCGAAGGATTAGATTCTCGTGACTGGAACGTCCAATATAATTTACGATGTAGTCAGTTTGTTCATACGTCTTGTTGTTCAGGAGCTGTATTGCATAGTCGGTAAGGGGGCCTCCCACCTTTCTTCCGGTGATATTCCCGGGAGTAATATAGATTATTGAGTGGTTGTAGTCTGAAATGTCGTGGATCAGGCATTCAGCGCGGGGTCCGTTCATTTCGGCAATGTAATTTGCTATCGGAATGTATGCCAGCAGTTTGCTTCGAACATCGCTCATCATTGCACCTCACAATTGAGAAAAATTTCTCACACTTTTATGATATACAAAGAGCTTAATTTTGTCAACAGCTTAACAACCTAATGTAAAAGCATATTTTGTGAAAAATATGATGTGAGAAAATTTTGACATACTTACATGAATTGTATTTTATATTTACAGCAGACAGGCTGGCATAACATAAACTTTATGCTAATTTTATACTTCTTTTATTGCCAATTAAATGAAGTAGTATTAAACTATAAATACAATCAAACTTGAAGGAGCAATTTATATTTATGAACGATATTCTGGGTATAAATATAAAGCAGTTGCTAAGATTAGTATTGTTTGCCGTCGGAATACTGCTTGTCCTTTTTGTCTCAGTAAAACTGGCTTTATATCTTGCTCCGTTTATAATCGCCTTTGCCCTTTCGTCACTTATGGAACCCGTCATCAGGGTGCTGATGAGAAAGGCGAGAATGAAAAGAAAGATTGCGGCGACAATAACGGTGATAATTTTTCTGTCGGTACTCGGATTACTGCTGACGCTTCTGATAGCAAAGCTTGTAACCGAGCTCATCAGCATTACCAATCTGCTTCCCGTATATTATTCAAGGGCATATAACAATATCACCGCTGTTATTGACAGCGCCATGGAAATTTACCTGGATCTTCCGGATGAAATGACCAAAAGCATTGAAGAAATGCTTGGAAATGTATCAAGAACACTTGTAGATTTGCTGTACAATTTTCTGAAAAAACTGCTCAATACCGCAATATCGCTTCCCCAGGTACTGGTATTTATAATTGTTACCATCCTTGCTACTTATTTTATGTCCAGCGACAGAGACAAGCTGTACAACTTTTTCAGCTCACAGCTGCCTAAATCCTGGATAAATAAATTCACCAGCATAAAGGATGACTTGTTTTCAGCTCTGTTCGGCTATATCAGGGCTCAGGGAATAATTATGAGCATAACATTCATAGAACTCTTTATTGGCTTTTCCATCATCGGGGTAAAGCATTCCCTTACCCTTTCGCTTATAATAAGCTTTATAGACGCCCTCCCCATATTGGGAACAGGAGGAATTCTTATCCCGTGGTCTGTTTATTCATTCCTTACCGGTAACGTAAAATACGGTTTTGCCTTGTTGATAATGTATATTATTGTTCTGGCTGTAAGGCAGCTTATTGAACCAAAGGTCCTGGGAGAGCAGATAGGGCTTCATCCGCTGGCAACTCTCCTGGCCATGTATGGAGGGCTGCAGGTTTTTGGTTTCCTGGGGATGATAATAGGTCCTGTTACCGTTCTTATACTTAAGAACATGATATCCGGCATTTTGAAAGGTAGACCAATAAGGGCTGTCATTGCGGAACTAAAAAAATAAGGTAAAAAAACGGAGACACGCATAAGGTATGTAAAACAGTGAATGAAGATACTTCTCTGTAAGCTGAACGGGGACATTTCTCTCGCTGCGAAGATTTAATCCGCAGTTTGAGAAGTGTCCCCGTATATTAGCCTTGAGAAGCATCCTCAAACTTTATAATACAGAGATGTGTCCCATTACCTTATACACTTATCCGGTTTTAATTCTTTATTCAGCTTTTTAATAGCCTTCTTCTCTATTCTTGATACATAAGATCTCGAAATTCCAAGCATCTTTGCTATTTCCCTCTGGGTCTTGCTTCCTCCGTTTGCCAACCCATATCTGAGTTCAAGGACTGTTTTTTCCCGTTTCTTAAGAACCTCCCTCATTTTATTGTAAAGCTTCTTTACCTGCATCTTAAGTTCCACTTCTTCCACAACCGATTCCGAATCGTTTCCCAGCAAATCTATAAGGGCTATCTCATTGCCCTCTTTATCTACACCAATAGGGTCCTGCAGAAATACTTCATTTTGACTCTTTTTTGAAGATCTGATCTGCATTAGGATTTCAATTTTAATGTCAAACCCATACCGATACGATTTTTTTAAGCTATAACCAACATGGTTTTTTTTGAGGCATAATCAGCAGCAATCAACTTGCAGATGTGATCAGATTACAGATGTAATCAAAATCCATTTATTAACAATCTGTCTTTATATACCCGTATTTCCCGTACCAGGTATCTTGTCAGTTCTTTTTTATCTTCCAGGCTTATTTCATCAGGGGCTTTAAAGAGATAATATTCCCAGGCCTCCCTGGCCAAATCACCGGAGTTCTTGTCTAAGCTTTTACCATCCATTTTTGAGGTTATTTCTGAAAGTTTTTCGAGCAGTTTCCTTTCTTCCATCTTTAAAGCCTTCATTCTTTCCTTAACTTCCTCCATGCCGTCACCACCCAGCAAATCACCGCTTGTGGCGATAAGATCCACAATGTTGCGCCTTTCCTTTCTTATCTCCCCAAGCCTTCTTTCAACCCTCTCAAGCTCCGCCGCTTCGAAGCTTTTAAATGTTTCATCCTCGTCAGGCTGTTCCGCTTCTACGTTTTCTTTCCTTAACAACTCAAAAACCCAGTTCCAGACTCTTTTCTCCAGATCCTCTGCCTTCACCCTGTTTCCGCAGCCTTTATGCTTAGAGCCATGTGCTGTTTTCAAATCAGTATACATAAAGGTTTCCTTTCCCCAGTTTTTAGCCTTTAATCCTGTCATGGTATTACCGCAGATGCCACATCTTAACAGTCCGCTCAGCATGTAATTGTGCCTGCTTGTACCGGACCACCTCCGCCTGGATTCCTCCAGGAGCTTCTGGGCATAGAAAAACACCTCCTTATCGATTATGGGAGGACACGGGACCAAAATCCAGTCTTCTCTTGGCCGTTCCCGAAGGGGTATTCGTTCTTCCGGTTTTCTGAACCTGTTTCCAAGCATTCCTTCGGTATTCCACCTGTTCTGATAAAACTCCCCGATGTATGCCCTGTTCTGCAGAATCTGCCGTACTACCTGCCTGTGCCAGACAGGTGCTCCCCTTTTTGTGGGAATCCCCTTTTGGGTAAGAAACCTTGCTATGCCGTTAATGCCCTGTATTCCGTTATCCCTTCCCGTAAACAGGTCAAATATAAGTTTTACTATTTTTTCTTCATAAGGATTTATTACCAGGCTGCAGGTATTCGGGTCGTAGTCGTACCCGTAAATCCTATAGTCCTTGACCACTTTCCCCTGGCGCGCCTTTTCTCTTCTCCCGCGGCTCATGCGCTCGTTTATCTTGGCCTTTTCGAATTCAGAAATTGAACCGCGCATCTGGTAGAACAGTCTGCCTTCCGGAGTGTTTTCATATTCTCCGTCTACAAATACAAGCTTTGCCTTTTTCTCTATCTCCTCGGTTATAATAAGCTGGTCCATAAGCCTGCGTGAAAGCCGGTCAGGGTTGAGACACACCACTTTTGATATGAGTCCCTCGGCCACATCTCTCCTCAGCCTCGTCAGCGCAGGTCTGTCAAGAAACTCCCCGCTTACTCCGTCGTCAATATACTCCCTGATTTCTTCCGTGTTTCCGGCCACCCTGGCACATTCACGTAGCTGATCCTGGAGACTGTACCCTTTCCTGGCCTGTTCCTCCGTGCTCACCCTTGCATATATTGCTATCATTTATGCCCAGCTTCTCCTTTCTGTACTTATTGATCAGGTATTTCAGGCACTTTTTCAGGGCTTCTTTATGCAATTCTCCCGGATTGTATATCACATCCACCTGTCTCCCTCCTTCAAGAATAATTCTATGAAGCAGGGAGAATGTCCGATGACAAACGAAAAAGGACACTTCCCATACTGCCAGGTAATCCTTGGAGCAGGGAAGTGTCCCTTTTCTTTACAGGGAAGTAACCCTTTTTTTATATCACATTATCTTATTTGTCAAAGCACTCCCAGCAAATCCTGTCAAGATTGTATTTGCTCGGGACGGAAGGTTCGCGGTTCAGCCATTTGCCATTTGTGAAGTCCGGGAATGGAACCGGTGTTCCGCCGAGAGCCACTGAATACTCAGACAGGCATGTTATTGCCATCCATGCAGCAGCATCATAAACGTCTATAGGTGTTTGGGTCTGCTTCTTTACAGCTTCAATAAAGGCCCTGTCCACCAGATAATCTATTCCGCCGTGTCCGTGGAGTGTGTTATCTTTATTTTCTGAATATTCTTCCCACAGAGGATGGTTGTATTTTTCAAAATATGGCCCTGCAGGTTCCCACTTGTCAAACTCGGGACTCACGCCTTCTATGTAAATGGACTTGGCATCAGCCATAAATATCCCTTTTGTACCCTGGACGCGCATATTGCTCAAACGGGGCCTTGGGAGAGTACAGTCATGTATTATGCATATCACTTCACCGCCGGCGCATTTTATGGTTGTTGTAACCACATCGCCGCAGGCAGCCTGTTTACCTATCATATCGTAATTCTCATTATTTTCCGGCAGTTCACCTTTGTACTCTTTCAGGCTTTCCTGAACCCAGGAATTATAAGCCTTTCGTGAATTCTTGTAATACTCCCCTAATCCCCGGGCTTTTGTTGCCACCGAAGAAAGCGTAAGGAAACGGTTTCCTCTGTTGATGTTGAGCAGCTTGGCTATAGGCCCGATTTCGTGTGTAGGATACAGCTCTCCGTTGCGGTTCATGAAATTGGCATACCTGTAGTGGTGTATCTCCCTTCCGAGGCCGATTTCATCACGCAAATCGTGCTGATACCCGCCTGTACAGTAAATGAGCTCACCGAACAGCCCTTCCTTTACCATTCTCAGCAAAGCCAAGTTCTGTTTTGAGTAATTGGCATTCTCCAGCATCATGCAGGGCACTCCGGTCTCTTCATACGTCCTTACCAGCCTCCAGCATTCTTCTATTGAGTGGGCTCCTCCTACTTCCATAGCCACATAGATGCCGGCTTTCATGGCATCAACGGCGATATTTACATGAGCGTTCCAGGATGTGAATATGGCAACGGCATCCAGGTCATCCCTCTCAATCACTTTTTTATAATCCAGGTATCCTTCAACCTCATTGCCGGTTACGGATTTTACAAGCTCACGGGCTTTCTCCACACGGAAATCAAGCACGTCACAAACCGCCTTGATCTCAACATCAGGCATATCAAGCAACATCTTCAGCTCTTCATAGCCCCTGTGCCCTAAACCGATGACTCCCATTCTGACTTTTTCCTTTTTGTACTCCATATCAATACCTCCATTTTAATATGATTTTAAACAATGATTTCTTAACAGAACTCAGGCAATAAACGGGCAAATATATTTAGCAATTATGAACCGCCTTTCATGCATATCACGCAGGCTACCTGTCCCGGCGGTATAACAACCTCTCCTTTGGCATCATCCAGCGTTACCTGACCGGTGAGCTCGCGCAGCTGGCCTTTTTCAGGTATACATACCGTCTGCTCGACTTTAGACCGGTTGAAAATGATTATCATGTCTCCTTTTGAAGTATGGAGCTTTCTGCTGTATATTCCCCGTTCTATGTCATCGCAGGGGTTTCTTCTTATTCCGGAGTTTTCAAGGTATCTCTTCATCCATTCAACCCATGCTTTTTCAGAGCGCTTTGAATAGCTGTATCCTATGGATGTTCCAAAAAGCAATACTTTTCCCTTGCCGCAAACAAACTCATGGATTGCAGGACGACCGTCTGAATACCTTGCTATCACCGATTCCTCCGGAGCCTCAAAAACTGTCTTCATCGGCATCACCGAGGCTTTGCCTGTAGGAAGAATTACATGGTCTTCTCCCATGTTCCTCACCCTCTCCACCCACCTTGCCGGTGTGAGAGACTGAAGGCTTTTGTCGGGAGATATGGGATTAAGCCATGTATTTTGCTGCCTTAAACCGAATCCTTCATCGGCAATTAATATGCCTCCTGCCCTGACAAATTCTTCAAGCCTTGCTTTTACTTCAGGCTTTACCATGCTCATGTAAGGAAGATATATGACCTTGTAATCAGTTGCTTTTGACATGTCCCTGGTATCCATATAATCAACGGGCACCGACATATCAAAAAACAGCTCATACATACCCTTTGAAGCCTGGAAATAGTATCTTAAGGCATCGGGAGAATCCGAAAAACTCCAGAGAACGGGGCTTATGTCTTCAACCCTTGAAATGAGTGAAGAGTCAAAATCAAAAAGTATAGCCACATCAGCTTTGGGCACTTCCATGGAATGGAAAATTTCATGATTGCTTTCTATGATCTTTCCTATCCTGCCTGCCTCTATGGTCCTTTCATTAAACCTGCCGTCCATTCCGGTAAGCCCGGCCAGATTGTTTTCATTTCCGACCCTTTCAGCCCTGAACTGCCAGAAGGTTATGCCCCTTGCTCCCCTGGATATTACCGTCCACAGCTTATATCTCAGGTCCTCAACAGAAACCGGCTGGGTCCACTCGCCCCAGTCAGGATAAAACTCATGTATCACAAAATCTCTGTCTATGCTTCTCAAGTAGTCGGGATTCATGCCACAGAAGATTTCATCCTTATGGGTCAGGATGTTGTGAGGGGCATAGTAGGATGATCCGTAAAAATCCACCGTTTTGGCTATGGATCTGTCATCACTGACATCGTTCAGCGAGGCCTGACCGAATGATGAAAGACCTATATGACACATAACAGGGTGATTTGGATCATGTTTTTTGATGGTGCTGCTCATCCAACCGATCAGATCCTCAATTGCTTTGGTACCGCGCCATTTGCGGAACAGGAAAAGATCCCAGTAACCCTGTGCAAGACCCGGAGCAGCAATGGTTTCGAAGCTTTCCTCGCTTACACCGAAGAAATCATTGAATTTCTCGATGGTTCCATATTCTTCTTTCAGCCATTGGCGGAACTTCTCCAAAGAATGCTTACATCCGCAGTCCTCAACAGGTCTTGAACGAGGTTCGTTCCAGGCATTCCAGCAAAGAAGTTCCTCTCTGTCCCTGTAACGCTTGACGCATTCTTCAATAAAGAGGGTTGCCCTCTCACGAACATAGGGATTATCAAAGCAAGGCCACCAGCCACCGACATAATAAGCGCCGTGGCTTCCTGCTCTTATGGGAACTCCCTTGAAATCGCGCCTTTCCCCGTCATATTTGTAAAAAATATACTGCGGTGCCGTTTCCAGCATGAACTTAAAGATAACCTTGCGGTTATACTTTTTGGCAAGATCGAACAGCCGGTCAATATCTTCAAAGCAGTAATTGCCCTCGGAGGGTTCGTTCTTGCGCCACTGGGCACGTATCTGAAAAGCATTTATTCCCAGTTCTTCAAACCTGGAAATATCTTCTTCCCACTCCTCCGGCAAAGGTGTAGGTGCACGGTAATACTGGGTTCCGTATATAAACTTGTCCAGTTTCACCTGAAACATCCTCCTTCAGTTGTATTATATCGGTTAGATTACAATTGATGAACGTACCCGTATATCAAACGATATATCTTTCTCTCACCCAATATGGTAACCAGTATCACAATCCGTTATAAACATACCTGTTCTCAAAAACAGCCTGAAACTTGTCCGACAACTGCATAACCTTTGACATTAGAATCTCATTCTCTATGCACCTTGCAGCATAAGTTGCAAGCCTGGTGCCCTTATCCTGGTCAAAGGTGGATATGGCCTTTATCAGGCCTATGGTCCCGATTGAAATCAGATCATCACTTTCATTTCCGGTGTTATTGTATTTTTTGACAATATGGGCAACCAGCCGGAGATTTCGTTCGATAAGAATGTTTCTGGCCTCCTCATCACCATTTCTGTACCTTTCCAGGTATTCTTTCTCTTCCTCAGGAGTAAGTGGCTGCGGAAAGGAATTTACACTTGTAACATATCCGAAAAGGAAGAATGTGTTTGCGATAGCCTCTAAAATTGCTGGAATCACTACGGCAAACAAGTACGGCACCCCCTATTGAGCAGGCTACCCTATAAGTATATGTATATTATACCATATGGTGCCTGTACGGTTTTATATTTTTTTTTGCATAATCAAAAATTTTACAACGGCACAAAAGCCCGGGTTTCATTCCCGGGCTTTCCTGCCATTGTTGATATATGAAAATACATTTTTCATGGCGTTATTCCCCGTCTCCCTTGCTTACATCATTTCTATTGCCTGTGTTGAATTTCATGCCATTGATAACATCCTTAAGAGACAAAAGGAAATGGTTCAAGATTTTCTGATTTCTCCGTTCTATGATGGCACAACACGTTAATAAAAATAAATATGGCTCCCTTAAATAAGAGTTGGGAGCCATAATGTTTAGATTCCACATGTGTTTGATTCTTTTGTTTATTCATATACATTTAAGCTCTTTTACAGATCCCATATGCATTTAAACTCCTGGTTCTGCAAGACCGGTATTTAATATTCAAAAGCTCCTATATCCAGCGCACCGTGAACCGGTCTTGCCTGGCCGGACTGATGCTTGACATACTCATAGACGACATTATGAGTGGGAAGAACGGCAGGATTGAGAGAACCTCCTGCATTTATGCAGGGCGAACCTGAAGCCAGGCGGAAGTTCTGCTGCGACAGGTTTACAAATCCCGGAGCGGTGCCCACAATCTGAGTGCCGTCATCGTTAATGGTTCCTTTCAGGTTGCCGAAGCTGTTTACATAACCGGTATTAATCCAGTTATGGCTCAGGTTCAATGTTCCGTACTCGTCCATCAGGGAAATCTGGCTTGAAGCTACAGTCTTGTAGAAAATATTGTTGCGGGCGTCACAGCTTTGATTATTGCTTGAGAGGCGGAAAAGGCAAGTCCTGTCGGTTCTGTATGATACTATGGTATTATTGTAGAAATACAGCGGACCATTTCGGTAATTCTTGGAATTGCCTGAATCTCCGCCAAAGTGGGTTATCTGGTTGTTCCCTGCCCCGGCTGTTTCAATAAGAACATTACCGTATACATAAGCGGTATGGTAGCTTGGATGGTTCCTTATAAGTGAGCTGTCCTCGCCATCCACCAGATCCAGCTGGCGGTTTCCTCCCTCTATCCAGTTGTAGCGGATAACAGTGCCTGCAGAACGATCCTTCAGATTGTTTCCGTTGCATCCCGGGCGCAAAGGTCCAAGACGATTGTATTGGAATGTTATCCCGATGGCTGCCGTATAAACGTTGTGCTGATAAATGCTCCCTTCAATACCGTTGTTATAGATGTAATTGCCTTCCACAAGAATGTTTCTTGATGCCAAAGAGTTGCTGGAAGCAACGAAGAATCCATTACCGCAGTCATGCATTATGCAGTTGCGCACTGTAATATTTTCTCCTTTTTCGATATATATTGCAGATGCTGATTCAGCATAGCTTTGTACGTTGCCGCTGTCGTCAGTAAAAGTATAACCGGGGCGTGCGCTGCGGATTTCAAGGTTCTCGATGATAATATGGGTTGGGGTAACGTCGGCAGGTACTGAAGAACCTCCTACCTTTATCACACCACGGTTTTCTGCCCAGAAGTCCAGCGCTCTGCGCGTGGTGGCACCGTTTCCGTCGATTACTGGGAGCTCACCGTTAGGACCGGGTACCCCTCGGATGGTAATGGGAGCCTGAGCTGTTCCCTGGGCAGTAATAACGAACTTCTCTTTATAAGGAGTGGAACGGTAATAGATCAAAACTGTATCGCCGGCTTGAAGGGACTCCCATGGAACATCGTTAATGTTCTGATATGGTTTACCAGGTCCTACTTCATAGGTGCTTGCCGCAGATGTTGGTCTTGTAAAAGCAAACCACGAGAGCAACAAAGCTGCTGTCAGAAGAAGCGCCACTGTTGGTATTCTCCTGGCAAACATGGTTTTCATACCCTTCTCTCCTTTCACACTCCATTTTTGATTTATTTATACTGACCCCGCCTCAACTCCTCTAAAGGCAGAAGTCGGTATAGCTTATTGTGAGCATTTACCAGGATAGGATCAAACTCGGCATCTGAAAGCAGCAGTTTTATGACAGACTTGTGCAACCCGCAAAGCAGCGTTTTGAAAGTATGTTTCTGCCCATGGAAAAGCAGCATTTACGAAAAACACGAGGCAGAAAAACTCGTATTTCGGTGGCATTTGATGAAGCAGATAAAATATTTGATGAATTATTTAACAATACTCTCGATAATTTTGTACTTAATAATTCTCTTTTTATTCTATTCTAATCATATTATAGTAATAATTACATAATTTGTCAACAATTTTTAGCATTTTTTTATATATACGAATCATTACCTTTGCGATATACAAATCATGGTCTTTGTAACTAAATTTACAGTAAAAGGTTTCAAATTTTCACAAACCCTTCTCCATTATCTCCTGGGCTATACGGGCAAAGATGGGTGCCGCTGCACGTCCTCCGTATTTTCCGTTTTCCACAAACACAGCCATGGAATATTTGGGGTTTACCTTGGGAAAATATCCTGCAAACCAGGCATGGGTGACCTTTTCACCATCTATTATCTGCCCTGTTTCCGCGCTTCCGGTTTTACCTCCTGCACCCCCGTATTTGTCCAGCCTGACTATAAAACCCGTACCGAAATCGGTGGTCACGGCTTCCATAAGCTCCCGTATTTTGTCGCTGGTTTCCTTTGAAATTATCCTTCTTCCTTCCTTTCTTCTTATTTCCCTTATTTTGTTTCCTTCATCATCCACAATCGAATCAACGATGTTTATCCTGTTCTTGATCCCTCCGTTTGCTATGGTGGCAACTATGTCTGCCGCCTGCAGAGGGGTAACCAGTATATCTCCCTGTCCTATGGATATATTTGCAATATCGCCAAACGAATAATATGAGTTTTCTGGCGGAATATTCCCCGATGCTTCGTATACCCCCTGTTCAACTACTCCCGTTGGCTTCCCCAGACCGAACGTATCAGCCATGTTTACCAGGTTCCGGTATCCCACGTTTAATCCCAGCTTTATAAAATACGGATTGCATGAATAAGCAAAGGCCCTGGTAGAATCAACCAACCCATGGCCATCCGGGTTGCTGCATGATATTTTGATCCCCGAAACATCAATATACCCTTCACAAAAATATTCATCCGGAAAGGGAATATTATTTTCCATTGCAGCGGCTGCCACTATTATTTTGAAAATTGAACCTATGTTATAAGCTGCTACGGCCCTGTTAAACAGTTCGTTATTGCTGCTCTTCAAATAATTTTGAACATTATTGGGGTCAAAGTCCGGCTTGCTTGCTATGGCCAGGATATCTCCGGTATAAACATCCTCAACCACCACCGCACCTGTGACTTTGGCATCATCCATAACCTTCTCCACAATCTTTTGAATATGGTAATCCAAAGTCAGCCTTACATTCAGCTTCTTCTCCGTCTCTTCAGGAGACTGCAGCCTGTATCCGATTCCCTGCACCAGGTTATTTCTTGCATCGGTTACTGCGCTTATGCTGCTTCCTCCTGCCAGTTTAAGGGCGCCTTCATAGAACTTTTCAATTCCTGCCTCTCCTACCAGGTCAATTTTGTTCAGGTAACCCAGCACGTGTTTTGCGACGGTATTTATATTGTATCTTTCCAGGGAATTTATTGCAGAAACTCCCTGTATACCCAGTTCCAGAACTTTGTTCTTCCTCTGCTCATCGGTCTCAAAAATCAAGGGCTCTTTTTTTACTTCCATTTCTCTTCTTACATTATTGTAGTTAAGGCCAAGGATGTCACAGATTCTCATTATTTCCTCATCCCTGCCTTCCAACGCAACGGGCTGCAATACCATATACCATTTTGTAGTCCTGTTTGTAAGGGGAATCAGGTTTCTGTCAACAATATCTCCTCTCGGTTTATATATTACGGAAGTGACCATCCTCTGCATTGAAGCAGCCCGGGACAGCCTGTCTCCTGCTATGATCTGCAGGTAAAACAGCCTTATGAGCAGCAACAAAAACATTATTGAAACGGTATTCCTAAGTATAATAATTCTCCTGTGCAATAAAAAGACTCCTTTCCTCTTAAAATTCTTCCACGGAAAGGAGCCTTATATACTTTAACTTCCGACTTGTTTTTACTTTGAATGGCCGGTCCACCTGAGCACCGGCATACGGGCGGCCCTGACCTCATCCAGCCTTCCCACCACGGTGGTGTGGGGAGCCCCCTTCACCTTTTCAGGCTCTGTTTCGGCTTCTCTTGCTATCTGTATCATTGCATCTATAAACTCATCCAGGGTTTCTTTGCTTTCTGTCTCTGTAGGTTCTATCATCAAGGCTTCTTTTACGATCAGGGGGAAATATACCGTAGGAGGATGGTATCCGAAATCCAGAAGCCTTTTGGCAATATCAAGGGTGGACACTCCCTTTTCCTTTTGCTTTACACCCGAAAGAACAAACTCGTGCATGCACACCCTGTCATAGGGCAGGTGGTAATATTCCTTTAGCTTTTTCATGAGGTAATTGGCATTAAGAACCGCAGCCTGTGCTACTTCCTTCAGTCCTTCATGTCCTTGGGACATGATATATGCATAAGCCTTGACCACCACGTTGAAATTCCCGTAGAAGGACTTAACCCTTCCGATGGACAGCGGCCTGTCATAATCCAGGTAATACCGGCCATCAGAATATTCTATCAAGGGTACGGGAAGAAACGGCACAAGCTCCTTTTTGACCCCTACCGGCCCTGAGCCGGGTCCTCCTCCGCCATGAGGGGTACTGAAAGTTTTGTGCAGGTTAAGATGCACTACATCAAAGCCCATGTCACCCGGGCGGGAAATCCCTACTATGGCATTTGCGTTAGCTCCGTCATAATAAAGCAGTCCACCTGCATTATGGACTATTTCTGCAATTTCAGTGATATTCTCTTCAAATAGTCCGAGGGTATTGGGATTGGTCAGCATTAATCCGGCAATTTCATCGCTCATAAGGGCCTTTAATGCTTCTACATCCACGCAGCCTCTTTCATTGGATTTTACCTCTAAAACTTCAAATCCGGCAACCGCAGCCGATGCAGGATTGGTGCCATGGGCCGAGTCCGGAACTATGATTTTGTTTCTTTTGCCCTGGCCACGGCTCTCATGGTAAGCCTTTATGATCATAAGTCCCGTAAGTTCCCCATGTGCTCCGGCTGCAGGTTGCAGGGAAACTCTTTCCATGCCGGTGATCTCAGCAAGCATCCTGTCAGCCTTGTACATCAGTTCAAGGCATCCCTGCACGGTATCTTCCGGCTGATACGGATGTACCCTGGTAAAGCCGCTCAGCCTGGCCACATCTTCATTTACCTTTGGGTTATACTTCATTGTACAGGAACCAAGAGGATAAAAACCGGAATCGACTCCGTGGTTTCTGCGGGACAATGCGGTAAAATGCCTTACTGCATCCACTTCGGAGACCTCCGGAAGGTCCGCAGGAGTCTGCCTTAGTAATTCTTCCGGAATAAGGTCTGCCATATCTTTTCGGGGTACATCGCATTCGGGCAGCGAATATGCTCTTCGGCCTTCCCGGCTTTTCTCGAAAATCAGCTTTACTTCTCTTGAACTCATACACCCACCGCCTTTCCTGCAAGCTGGTCGATTTCCTCCCTGGTCCTCTTTTCGGTTACGGCAACAAGCCATCCGTTTTGGATCTCAGGATAGAACTTTTCAATCTCCAATCCGCCGATGATTTTGGATCCAAGAAGCCTCCTGTTCAGATCCGAAACAGGTTCTTTTGCCCTGACAACAAACTCCTTGAAGAACGGCGCTGAAAATACCGGTTGGAATTTTCCCGTGGCCGTCAGCTTCTCGTACGCATAATGGGACTTTTGGAGGCACAAATCCGCAACTTCCTTTAATCCCTGTTTACCCATGACAGTCAGGTAAACCGTCGCAGCCAATGCATTTAAAGCCTGGTTTGAACAAATGTTGGATGTGGCTTTTTCCCTCCTGATATGCTGTTCCCTTGTCTGCATTGTCAGGACAAAACCTCTTCTTCCCTCTGCATCAATTGTCTCTCCTGCAATTCTGCCGGGCATCCTTCTTAAAAGCTCTTTCTTTGCGGCGAAAAAGCCTAAATATGGACCTCCGAAATTTAAGGGGTTGCCGAGGGGCTGTCCTTCACCCACGGCTATATCTGCTCCGGCTTCTCCCGGGGATTTTAAAACTGCCAAAGAAATGGGATCTGCGCTTACTATGAACAGGGCCCCGTACTTATGGGCCAAGGCGGCGATTTCAGACAAATTCTCTATTATTCCGAAAAAGTTTGGATTCTGTACTATGACGGCAGCAGTCCGGCCGGATATTTTGCTCTCCAGCTCTTCCAGGTCAACTCTTCCGTCGGAGTACCCTATTTCCTTCACGTCGCAACCGTTAAACCTGGAATAGGTTTTCAGGACTGTCCTGCTTTCCGGATGCACCGAGCTTGCCACCAGGACTTCATTTCTCTTTACCGCCTGGCAGGCCATAACTGCTGCCTCGGTCAATGCCGTAGCCCCGTCGTACATTGATGCGTTTGCCACATCCATTCCGGTAAGCTGGCATATCATTGTCTGGTACTCAAATATTGCCTGCAGGGTACCCTGACTGATTTCAGGCTGATAAGGGGTATATGATGTATAGAATTCCTGCCTGGACAGTACGTGCCCTACAACACTGGGAATATAATGGTCGTAAGCTCCTGCTCCAAGGAAACAGGTATATTCGTCAAGGTTGGCGTTCTTGCCTGCAATTTCCTGCATATGCTTTACCAGTTCAGGTTCTGACAAAGCTTTCGGTAAATCAAGAGGCTTTTTCAGCCTGGCTTCTTCGGGAATGCTTTCAAAAAGCTGTTCAGGACTGCCCATCCCCAGCTCTTTAAGCATTTCCCCCTGCTGATGCCTGGTATTGGGTATATACCTTGACATTATTAAGCCTCCTCTTTGCAGAATTTCTCATAATCATCAAAATCCATCAATTCGTCAAGTTCACTTTCATCATCAAGCTCAACGACTGCTATCCAGCTGTCATAAGGAGCTTCATTGATTTTTTCAGGTGCATCCGCAAGTTCCTGGTTTGTTTCAATAACCGTCCCTGAAACAGGGCTGTAAATATCTGAAGCGGCTTTAACCGATTCCACGACACCAAGAACATCCCCTGCCGAAAGCTTTGCTCCGGTTTCAGGCAACTCGACAAAAACAATGTCACCCAGCGCATTCTGTGCATAATCGCTTATACCTATATACGCTTTTTTACCCTCTGCCCTTACCCATTCATGTTCTCTTGAAAATCTGAAATCTTTCATGTCTGCCATAAGAATAACCTCCTATATTTTGATAATTCTCCTATATTTTTTAATTCTTTTTATTGAAAGGAATTTTTACTTTCTTTTATAGAAGGGAGTTTTTACAACCACTGCCTTAAGGTTTTTGTTTCTTACAGCCACCTGGATTTCGGTTCCTGTTTCAGAATATCCGGCCTTAACAAGTCCAAGCCCTATATTTTTCCTAAGTGTGGGAGAATAGCTTCCTGTGGTCACAAAGCCTATTTTGTCTCCATCCGCATATATATCGTAACCGTGTCTTGGTATTCCCCTGTCTGTCATCTCAAACCCTACAAGTTTTCTTTTTACTCCCTGTACATCCTGTGCCGCAAGAGCCGACCTCCCTATGAATTCTCCCTTGTTGAGCTTTACAAACCTGCCAAGACCTGCTTCCAGGGGAGAAATCTCCTCGGATAATTCGTGTCCGTATAAGGGCAATGCAGCCTCAAACCGCAGGGTGTCACGGGCACCAAGCCCGGCAGGTTTCAAACCTTCTTCCTTTCCCGCCTCCAGCAGATCATCCCAAAGCTTCTCCACCTTATCCGGACTTACGTATATTTCAAATCCGTCTTCCCCGGTATATCCTGAACGGGAAACAAGGGTCTTTATACCGTTGATCTCTACATCAGGTCTGAAACGGTAATACCTGATTTCTTCCAGGGGCTCATCGGTAAGTTTTTTGAGTATGCTCTCTGCCTTGGGACCTTGCAGTGCCAGCAGGCTGTACTGGTACGATACGTCTTCGATATGTACTCCTGCCTCCTTGTGTTCCGTTATCCACCGGTAATCCTTCTCGGTGTTGGCGGCGTTTACAACAAGAAGAAACTCCTGCTCTCCCAGCCTGTATATCAGCAGGTCATCAACCACTCCGCCCTCCGGATTGCACATGGGAGAATAAACTGCCTGGCCTGCCGCTGCTTTGGAAATATCATTGGTCACAAGTTTTTGTATAAACTGAAGGGCTTCATGTCCCCGTATCAATATCTCACCCATATGGGAGACATCGAAAAGACCTGCTGCATTCCTCACTCCTTCATGTTCCTCCAGTATTCCTTCATACTGTACCGGCATCATCCAGCCGCCGAATTCTATCATTTTGGCCCCCAGCTTAAGGTGCCTGTCATATAGCGGAGTCTTCTTCATGCCACATCCCCCTAAATCCATGTATTTATCACTTAATATTCATACTTTACCCAAAACAGGCCATAAAAAATTAAGGACGACACGGCGATATGCCAGTCGTCCTCTGTTTTTCTGACCTGAGAGATTCTACCCCGCAGACATCGGCATGGGGTATTGCTCCTTCGGTGCCAAGTGAATTGGCTTTTCAGAGTTATGTCCGCATACAGTCCTTTTGCCTGAAAGTTTCATTGCATGAATGGCAGCCATGCAATTTACTTCTTCGGCTCTTGAAACCAAGTATCTCCTGCATGCATCATCCATCTTTATTTGATTTTTCCATCCTATATTATTATATATTAATATTTCACCAAATACTACTCAAATTTATTAAGAGAAAAATAAACATTTCCCTTCTTATTTCTGCCTTCATCCCATAACCAAAGTAACGGGCTTTCTGCTAAAGTTTTGTAAATTAACGCTCCCCTTTATTCTTCCGATTTTCTCCTTAACATGGTATACTCGGGGACTTCACGTTCAACAGGCATATAAACCGTCATTTGGGGATGGGGAGCCACATCTATATCTTCCCCTTCTTCATTCTTCATCCAGGAAATCTTCTGGATGAAATATTCTCCTTCAGGTGGCACCACTTCCACTGTGTCGCCGGCAAACATCCTGTTCCTCTGCTCGACCGTCGCGATACCCGTTTCCCTGTCGTATGCCTTTACAACACCTACAAAGTCATAACCCCGTATATACGAACTGGAATTATATATCTGGTCTTTCGGTCCGGGCTTTCCGAAATAAAAGCCGGTGGTAAATTCCCTGTGGCTTACCTTGGAAACTTCTTCAAGCCAGCCGGGGTTAAACCTGTATCCCTCTGGGTTTTCAAGGTATTTGTCTATTGCTTCCCTGTAAGCCTTGACAACCGTGGCTACATAATAGGAACTCTTCATTCTTCCCTCTATTTTAAGGCCTGTTACTCCTGACTCTATAATTTCCGGGATATGTTCAATCATGCACAGGTCCCTGGAATTAAATATAAACGTCCCTCTTTCATTCTCGTAAACCGGCATGTATTCTCCCGGCCTTTTTTCCTCAACAAGGTAGTATTTCCAGCGGCAGGGATGGGCACATTGTCCCCTGTTGGAGTCACGCCCTGCCATGTAACTGCTGAGAAGGCACCTTCCCGAATAGGATATGCACATGGCACCGTGTATGAAAACTTCCAGTTCCAAATCTTCGGGCGTTTTCTCCCTTATTTCGGAAATTTCCTCCAATGAGAGCTCCCGGGCAAGTATAATCCTCTTTACCCCAAGCCTATGCCAGAACAATGCGCTTTTCCAGTTTGTATTGTTTGCCTGTGTGCTGAGGTGAATTTCCATGTCAGGATTTGCTTCCTTTACAATGGAAAAAACTCCGGGATCGGAAATTATTATGGCATCGACGCCAAGCTCTGAAACATAATGAACATACTCGGGCATGCCCTTGAGGTCTTCGTTGTGGGGAATGATGTTCATGGTAAGATATACCCTTTTGCCCCTTGAATGAGCAAAATCAATTCCTTCCTTCATCTCATCCAGGGTGAAATTTTCGGCAAAAGCCCTGAGCCCGTATGCCTCGCCGCCCATGTATACGGCATCGGCACCATATATAATTGCCATCTTAAGCTTTTCAAGACTGCCTGCAGGAGCAAGCAATTCTATTCTCTTATTCATAGGTCCTCCTGATACTGCAAAAACAGATCACATTTCCTGTTGCGGATGTTTTTATTTATTCAGTCCCTTTCTATATGATCTTTATTCTCTCTTATCCGGTTTTGGAAAATCTGCCTGTCAACCGGCAGCTCTTGTCAGCAATATCCGTCACAATTTGTATGATAAAGCTATACCGTCTCCTACCGGAAGGATGCTTGTTTCAAGTTCTTCCGAGCTGCAAAGGCTGTCCAGGTAGTCCCTGAGCCTTTTTACTATGGTCTTTTTACGCCTGATCACGAGGTCATCCGAAGCCACCATGCCTTTATAGAGCACATTGTCCGAAACAAGCAGTCCACCGCTTCTCAGAAGGCGTAGGCAATGGGGCAGAAATTCCGGATATTGACCTTTTGCCGCATCCAGAAATATTATATCATACTTTTTATCCAGGCATTCCAGCACCTCGGATGCTTCCCCTATAATTACATTTATAGTATCCTGCAAACCGGCTCTCTTTATGTTTTCTTTTGCCTGTTCTCCCATGGGTTCATATCTTTCAATGGTATCTATGATTCCCCCGGGCTCAAGTACTGTGGAAAAAAGTATGGCCGAATATCCTATGGCAGTTCCTACCTCAAGGATACGCCTGGGCTTTTGCATCTTTCCCAGCACCACCAGAAGCCTTGCCACTTCAGGGTGCACTATGGGAATACTGTTTTTTTCGGCATATTCTTCAAGCTCCCGAAGTATACCCCGGTTTTTCTTTATTGTTTTCCTGATGTAGTTGTTAACATAGTCATAACAAATCATAAAGGTATCTCCGGTTAAGTTAAATTGATTCGGGTCCCCGGCAGCCGGCTCCATACTGCATGGAGAACGGGCATTTTGCAAGCTGCCATTTATATGTTCACATTCCTAATAGCTGACCCCATATTTCTTCATTGCGGCCTGGTGTTCCGAGTATGTCCTGGAAAAATGGTGAGTTCCGTCACCTTTTGCAACGAAGAACAGGTATTCGGTATCTTCGGGATACAAAGCCGCTTCAATGGAGTCCAATCCGGGAGAACAGATGGGCCCGGGAGGCAATCCCTCATGCTCGTAGGTATTGTACGGATGATCCACCTTTGTGTCCTGCTCGGTAATAACGTCCAGGTACTTGCCTTTTTCATAGAAGTTTATATATTGTATGGTTGCGCAGGACTGCAATTTCTTCAAAGACGGATCCTTGCTGTTGAGCCTTTTATAGAATATACCTGCAATGGTCATTCTTTCTTCATGCCTTTGGGCTTCCCTTTCAACTATTGATGCCAGCGTAATGACCTGATGGACGGTAAGCCCCAGGTCCTCGGCCTTTTTGTAGAATTCAGGATACTTGAACTTCCTGTTGAAATTATCCAGCATCTTAACGATAATCTCTTTTTCGGTGGCATTCATTCCAAACTCATAGGTGTCGGGGAACAGATATCCTTCCAGCCTGTTCTCACCCTTGGGCAGATCCTTAAGGAAGGGATAGTCAAAATCTTCAGTATTGGCTATTCTGTTAAACTCTTCCCTGTCTATGAGTTTTTTGCTTTCAAATAGATCCACTATCTGCTTATAGGTATAGCCTTCAGGTATGGTTACCCTGACGGTTAAAGGCTTACCGGAGAGGATTCTCATGATTTCATCGTACCCAAGGCCGGCCTTAAGCCTGTGCACACCTGACTGGTACAAGCCGTCATATCCGTTTATTCTTGAAAGCAACTTGAATATAAAGGTAGATTTAATGATGCCTTTTTGATGCAGCAGATCTGCTATTGTGGTGGTATTGGAGTTGTAAGGGATTTCAAGAAGAATTTCTTCATCCTGGCTTATCACTATTTCGGGAAGCTGATCGCTGATTTTATCGGTATCCATCACATATCTGTACGCCAGGTAACCGCTGAAGTATGCCGTCAAAACGACGACAACAAAAAGGGACAGCCAGAAGACTATCCTTCTCCTCAACAATGTCATCAAGAACATTAAAAATCCCGTTATACCTATCAGGCATCCTGCAAGAACCTTTCCCAAGCCGTCATAATCCCATTTCCATCCCGAAAGATTGCTCTTGGCAATAAAAGTTCCCACAAGGCCAAAAACAACCGGACCTGCAAGGATAATTCCTGCTGCCATCAGAGCTACGCTGATCAGCAATAAAACGATTCTAAGGTATATAATTTTGCGGTACATAAACAATACCCACTCCCCTTAATTTGAAGCCTTTTTGCTTCTGCTTTTGGCCCTCTGCTCGGTATCCAGAATTCTTTTTCTGAGCCTTATGCTCTTTGGTGTTATTTCCACCAGTTCATCATCGGCGATAAACTCCAGCGCTTCTTCAATGCTCATGATTTTAGGAGGAGACAGCCTCAGCGCCTCATCGGAACCTGCCGCCCTCATGTTGGTAACGTGTTTCTTCTTGCACACGTTGACCACAATATCTTCCGATCTTGAATTTTCCCCGACGATCATCCCTTCATATACCATGGTGCCGGGTTTTATAAACAGCGTTCCCCTTTCCTGGGCATTGTACAGTCCGTAGGTGACTGCTTCACCGGTTTCCCATGCTACCAGAGAGCCTCTTTGCCTGCTTTCTATCTCGCCTTTGTAAACGTCATAACCGTAAAATATGTGATTAATTATACCATTTCCTTTTGTATCAGTCAAAAACTCAGAGCGGTATCCGATAAGCCCTCTTGCGGGTATTTTGAACTCAAGGCGAATATGTCCGTCATTTAAAGTATACATGTTGACCATTTCAGCCCTTCTTGCTCCAAGTTTTTCCATAACCACTCCCATATATTCCTCGGGGACATCAATTATCAGGTATTCTATCGGCTCACATATTTTGCCGTCAATCTCCTTCAGTATAACCCTGGGTTTGGATACCTGGAACTCATAGCCTTCTCTTCTCATCGTTTCTATTAATATTGAAAGATGAAGCTCTCCTCTTCCCGACACCTTGAACGCATCGGGAGAATCGGTTTCCTCCACTCTCATGCTGAGGTTGGTTTCAGCTTCCTTAAAAAGCCTCTCCCTCAGATGCCTTGAAGTTACATATGTCCCCTCCATGCCGGCAAAGGGGCTGTCGTTTACGCTGAAGGTCATGGTTATTGTAGGCTCGTCAATATCCACAAAAGGCAACGGTTCGGGATTTTCAATATCGCATATCGTTTCGCCGATGGTGATATCGGTTATCCCTGACACGGCTACAATATCTCCCAGCATGGCCTCAAGGCACTCAATTCTCTTCAGACCCTTAAATTCATAGAGCCTGCTTACCTTGGCCTGAAGGACGCTCCCATCCTTTCTGCAGACAGCCACCTGCTGTCCGGACCTTATTTTTCCCCTTTCGATCCTGCCTATGGCTATTCTTCCAACATAATCGTCATAATCCACGCTGGATACCAGAAGCTGCAGGGGGGCTTCCATATCCCCTTTGGGAGCGGGTACTTTGTTCACTATGGTTTCAAATAACGGTTGAAGGTTTATCCTGTCATCCTGCAGATCATATACTGCATATCCTTCCCTTGAAGAAGCGTACAACAGGGGAAACTCCAGCTGATCGTCATCGGCTCCCAGCTCAATGAAAAGGTCAAGAACTTCATCTACGACTTCCATCGGTCTTGCATCAGGCCTGTCAATCTTGTTTACAATCACAATGGGTTTTAAGCTCATCTGAAGAGCCTTTTTCAGCACAAATCTGGTCTGGGGCATGGGGCCGTCAAATGCATCCACCAGGAGCAGAACCCCATCTACCATCTTGAGCACCCGTTCAACCTCACCGCCGAAATCCGCGTGTCCCGGTGTGTCAACAATATTTATCTTTATCCCTTTATAATCTACGGCGGTATTTTTTGAAAGTATGGTTATTCCGCGTTCCCTCTCAAGTTCATTGGAATCCAGCACTCTTTCCTGTACCTGTTCATTTTCCCTGAATATTCCGCTCTGCTTAAGCATCTGGTCAACCAGTGTTGTTTTTCCATGGTCAACATGAGCGATTATTGCAACATTTCTTACATCACTTCTGATATTTTCCACAAAGACTCTCCTTTATCCGGTAGTATAGCTTATAATCTTATTTCAGTTCCACAATGGTTACTCCGGTATCTCCTTCTCCGTAGCCGCCCAGCCTGAAAGACTTTATATGCTTGTTTGTTTTCAGGAACTGGTGGATACCGTTTCTTAAAGTTCCGGTTCCTTTTCCGTGTATCAGCACAACTTCCCTCAAACCTGAAAGGCTGGCATCATCAATATATTTGTCCACGCTGGCAATAGCCTGTTCCAGAACCATCCCCCGGACGTCCAGTTCAGGGGAAATGGTCTTGGACTTTGAGGAGCTGATCTTTCCTATTCCGCTTCTTTCCAGGATCTCCCCCTGGTCGTCGATAAGTCTCAAATTGGTCACATGCACATTTATTTTCATTATGCCCACCTGCACAACAGTCTCACCGTCCTTGTCAGGCGGAGTCACTACGGTACCCTTCTGGTTAAGATTTAATATCATGACGCTGTCGCCCGGTTTCAGCTTATCAGGAGGCTTGACATATCCCTGCCTTGGCATCAGTGACTGCGCAAGGGATTCTTCCATCCTGTTGAGCTTTGTTCTCAGTTTTACCCTGAGCTCTTCGGCAGCCCTGCTTCTTTCCGCCTCTTCCTGCTCCTTTCTCAGCCTTTTCAGTTCTTCAAGTATTGCATCCGCTTCTTCCTTTGCCTCAAGGAGTATCTTCCGGGCCTGATCCCTGGCATCCCTTATGATCTTATCCTTCTGGGAATCCAGCTTTCTCTTCTGGTCTTCCAGCTCTTTTTTCAGCCTGTCAATTTCAATTCTTATGCGCTCTGCCCGGATCCTTTCATTTTCCGATTCCCTGCGGTTCTTTTCAATGGTCATCAGGATATCCTCAAACTGGATTTCCTCTTTGGTAAGGAACTCCTTTGCTTTATCAAGTATTTCCTCCTGAAGCCCCAGCCTTTTGGCTATTGCAAAGGCATTGCTCTTGCCGGGAACTCCTATCAGAAGCTTGTAGGTGGGCTTAAGGGTTTCCACGTCAAACTCACAGCATGCATTTTCCACGCCCTCGGTGGAAATGGCATAAGCCTTAAGCTCGCTGTAATGGGTTGTGGCCACGGCTACAGTGCCCCACTCCCGCAGCTTGTCAAGGATGGACATGGCCAGTGCCGCGCCTTCGGTAGGATCGGTACCTGCTCCAAGCTCATCAAAAAGAACCAGGGACCTGTCATCCGCCTCCTTCAGTATTTTCACAATGTTGGTCATATGGGAGGAAAATGTGCTGAGGCTCTGCTCAATGCTCTGTTCATCACCTATATCTGCAAATACCTTGTCAAAGACGTACATTTGAGTACCTTCACTGGCCGGAACGTGAAGCCCTGACTGCATCATAAGGGTAAAGAGCCCCACCGTCTTGAGAGTTACGGTTTTTCCTCCGGTGTTTGGTCCGGTAATTACCAATACATTGAATTGATCGCCTATCCAAAAGTCTATGGGCACCACCGTCTCCGGATCAAGCAGAGGGTGTCTGCCCTTTTTGATGACCATTTTCTTGCGGCTGCTTATCCCGGGACACACGCAGTTGTAGTCTACGCTCAGCCGCGCCTTTGCAAATATAAAATCCAGTCTTGCCAATATATCTATATTTGAAGCCAGTTCCGGCAGTATGGAAGCCACTTCGGAAGTAAGCTCCTGCAGTATCCTCTCTATCTCAAGCTGTTCCTTTATCCTGAGCTGTTTGATGTTGTTGTTGGCTTCCACCACGACCATAGGTTCCACAAAAATAGTTGCGCCGCTTGCAGAAGAATCATGTACAAGCCCCGGAACCTGGTTCCTGTATTCCTGTCTTACCGGAACCACGTACCTGTCGCCCCTCATGGTCACTATCGGTTCCTGCATGTATTTCTGATATTTGGGAGATCTTACAAACTCATTCAGTTTTTCTTTTATTGATTCCTGCAGATTCCTTATTTGCTTTCTGATGGATGCCAGGGTGGGACTTGCGTCATCTGCAATTTCTTCTTCGCCCAAAATTGAGCTGTTTATCCTGTCTTCTATCCTTCTGTTGGTTGCAAGGCCGTTTATAAGCTCCCTGACTATGTTGGATTCCTCATCCGTCCTTTCCCGGGAATCCTCTCCGGCATAATTCTTCAGGTTTCTGCTTGCTCTTAAAACATCGGAAATCCTAAGAAGCTCACCCGGAGAAAGGACGGAACCGACCCTTACCCTCCTGATGCTTCCTCTTATATCGTGTATTCCTCCCAACGGAGGATTGCCCCTGCGCACAATGAAGCTTACCCCGTCGGAGGTTTCCTTTAGAGCCCTTTTGACCTTCTCAGGGTCTGTTTCCGGTACCAGTTTCTCCGCCAGTTCCCTTCCCAGTTGGGAAGCTGTCAACGCAGCCAGCCTGGCTATTATTTTATGAAATTCCAAAACTCTCAGAGTTCTGTCGTTCATGAGTGATCCTTTCCATATATAAAGATATAAAGAGCCGCATTTTTGCCGCTCCGGTTTATGTCATGCCGTTCTCACTTATTTTGCCCTTTTTCATTGTGCCATCGGCACCTGTTTTACCTTTTTATTATAGCACAAATATTATAGCACAAATCATCCGGATGACAATAACCGGGTCAGGTCCGGAAAATTTACTTTGGCAGCCATAGCTTCTCACCGGATTACCCTTATGTTATAATAGCACCTGGGTGATCAGATGTTCAAATACATACTTTTCGATTTCGACGGTACCCTTGTGGACACCAATGAGCTGATAATAACCGCTTTGAGAGAAACGGCAAAACGATTTATCAACAGGGACCTTACACAGGAGGACCTCAACTCCATATTGGGAAAATACCTGGATGACCAGATGAAACATTTAAGCCCTGAAAATTACCGGAAAATGTCGGATTACTACAGCATGTTTTATAAGAAAAACCAGGACGCAATGGTAAAAGAATTTTGCGGCATAAGGGATATGCTGGCCCGGCTTAAAGACCTGGGGGCAAAAACTGCAATAGTATCGGCCAAGGAGCCGGGAGGAATAAAACACGGCCTTAATCTCTTTAAGCTCGATGGTTATATCGACTGCATAATCAGCGCTCATGACATACAAAACAACAAGCCTCACCCCGAACCTGCGCTGAAAGCAATGGCAGCGTTAGGGGCAAAGCCTGATGAAACCCTTTTGGTTGGAGACAGTCCTTACGATGTCGCATGCGCTCAAAATGCCGGGATTAAATCGGTCCTGGTGGGCTGGACCATATTCCCCAAAGAGAGTTTTCTCGAAGCGTCTCCGGACTTTTATATAGACAAGCCCGCAGACCTGATAGAAATAGTTAAATCGGGCTGCGTCTAGGTCCTTCGTGGAAGACGTCCTATGAAGGAATACACCTTACCATGAACATACTTTACGTTACGATGAAAATGCTTTACGTTGAAGATACTTTACAACGGTGAAGATACTTTAAGGCGAATAACACTACGATGAATAACTTTGCAATTAATATACTTTACATTGAATGTACTTTGTAATGAAAATACTTTACTTAAGCTCATTTTTTACCATTGCTATCGCATAATCTATCAAACAAGGCAGAGGTTCGTTCACCACGCCTGCTATTTCTATATTGCATTTTGCAAGGGGAATGAGCACTTTTCTTGCAGGGCTTTCGGTGATGGCTTCTGCCATTTTTGGTGTCAATTCTCCAAGCATGGAATTTGCCACAATTATTCCTATTGGCCCCATGATTACGTCTACTTTTGCAGCGTTATAAACAATGGCGTTCTCCCCGGAAGCTCCTTCAGTTGCTCCTGCCTTAAGCATCTGTGTAGTGGCCAGGACATTTGTGCCAAGGGCAAGGATGTATACATCGTCAGAAAGCTCCTTTCTGAGCTTTTCAATTATGGCTTTACCTATTCCTCCTCCCTGGCCGTCTATGACCGCAATCCTGATCAGCATGAACACCCCCTGATGGAATTACATTAACTCCCACAGGAGTATTGACTCCCATGTCCGAAAACTTCTTTTCAATCAATATAACACAACCATTATAGTATAACAACATACATTGCAGTTGCAACTGCAATTGATGTAATACACAAAATGTCGAAAACAAATCCTCCCCATGGGATGCAGGGATATTTCAACCCCCCATGGGTGCGGAAATATTTCAATCCCTCCATTGGCCGCAGAAGCATTCCAAAAAATACGGGACAAAGCACGGGATATTCAACGCATCCCGTTTTTGTCCCAATTTCAACCTCCGCACCTTTGGATGTCTCAAACTTTAATAATGCGTATCCGTGCATTGTAACAATACCGGCGTTTTGTTAAATTCCGTCATATTTCCTCCAGTGCGGACAAAATGGCTTTTTTAAGCGCCTCAGCAGCTTTTTGCCTGTATGAAGCGGTCAGAAGCTTGTTAAGCTCCGTTTTGTTTGTCATAAAACCAATTTCTGCAATAACCGCAGGCATCTTGGTAGTTCTAAGCACTGCCAGCTCCGGCCTGGCAAAAATTCCGTGGTTTTTTGTCTCCAAATCATTAACAAGGGTTTGTTGGACAATCTCTGCAAACCGCTTAGCTGTCAACCTGCCTTTCGAATGTCCCTCTCCGGGATGATAAAGGGTCATGGTGCCTGTTGCGCTCATATAACCGGCATTGTTATGAATGCTTACAAACAGGTCTGCATTTACCCTGTTGGCAAGGTCTGATCTTTCATACAGTCCCACATATGAACCGTCGGTACGGGTCATGTACGTGGTAATGCCGCAGTCCTTCAGAAGTTTTTCAAGCCTCTTTGCAATATCCAGGTTCAGATCCATTTCCCTTACGCCATAGGATACGGCGCCCGGATCGGAACCACCATGACCTGCATCCACCACTACAACATAGTTCTTTTTATTGTCGCCGGGGGGAGTTGAAGGCTTAATGTCTCCCAAAATCACCGACTTTGTAGCGCCTTCCCAACTTGCCTGAATACCGAAAGCGCTTGCAACATGTGCAAGAGGCACCATCACGGTTCCCCGGGAAAGCATAGGCTCAACATCTATGCTTACCACAATACCGTTGATATTCATTTCCTTCCGGCCTATCTGCATCCCTACCGAATCGTTGCCTCTTTTCAGCACTACTTTTCCGGTGGCCTCATACCAGTCAACCGTTATACCCAGCTTTGACAGCGTAGTTCTTGCCGGGGCCAGTATTCTTCCGTTTATGGACAGGGGATCTCTCTCAGGTTTGATCCATTGGCCGTTAACAGCAATGTTCACGTTTGCAGCTACTATTACGTTATCCGACTCAGCAAAACTTAAAGGCAAAGAGAACAGTATAATGACGCATACTATGAATACTGATAATACTTTTTTCATGATTCCCCCTATACATGATATTAACGCCGATATTGTTTACATAATATTTCTGCGTGAGATAAAAACTTCCTCTTTGTATTTTATTACAGGTACCTGAAACAAACGTATGATAAGCGGTATAGGGGGTATCGGGATAGCCTGGAGTTTTTCTTTAACTTGGAAATTTCCTTTAACCTGGAGTTTTACTTCAGCTTATAACTTTCCCGGGGCCAGTATTATGGTATCCTACCTTATAATTTTTCTGAGTCTTGCATTATAGTATTGTATGAAGAGGGTGTATACCCAGTCATATATGACAAATGCTATCTGAAGGGCAATTATGACAAGCTGCCATGGGATTCTTTCATCAATGGTGACCGTAAAAAAGCTCTTCATTATATGCAGCCCTGCTGCAAGGCATAAATTAAAGTAGATGATTTTCAATATGTACTCAACGATTATTTTCCCTGTTCTCTCTATGTAATACTTTACAAGCCCGTATATCCCGAAAAAACCGACGAATGCAGCAAGTCCTCCCACATGGCGTATTAAAACCGCCGCCAGCAGACTTGATGCCAGATAAAAATACCAGCCCGATTTAGCCCCCAATTCCATTATCACAATGGCCAGAGGAAAGGAACTCAGGGCATAAAAGGCCAGTCTGTTGGTAGGTGCCACCGTGGCCAGAAAAAGGAACAAAATGCTGAGGGCTATCATTATTCCGCTTAATGCAACCTTTTTTGCCGAGCTTAAATTCCGTCCTGCACTCATATCCGATCCCTATTATTTATATATCTATATCCAACCCCTGCTATTTATATCCAATCCCCATGTTTCAGCAGCAACTTATAAGGTCTCCTCCCATGCATTCGCAGCAGCAGTCGGAACACCAGAGGCACTGACATATGGTACACAGGTCCAGATCCTGGTTGTATCCCCTCCCGTAGGCATCGGTCCTGTAAACCCTGTTTGTATTGTGCAATCTGTTTAAAGCTTCTCTATACTCATAATTGGAGGGATCCATGCTTACGGCTGTCTGTATGTGTGTTACAGCCTGATCATACCATCCTCTCCGAAGAAAAATAAGCCCTTTCAGAAAATACCACTCTGCACTCCGATCACTGGTATTATTCAGCATATTTTCGGCTACACCGATATTTCCGCTGTTAATATGCATCCTGACCTGATAGTAGAAGCCCGTTCCTCCCTGTTGGCTCCATGTTCCCCTTTGGCTTTCTGAACTGCCGGTTTTATTTCCCGTGCCCATAAGGTAATCGTAAGCTTCATTGATTTCCCTCATTTTTTCTTCGGCAAGCTGAGCCAGGGGATTGTCCCTGTACTGATCAGGGTGGTACTTTTTTACAAGTTCCCTGTATGCTTTTTTGATCTCTTCTTTACTGGCACCTTCCTTTACACCCAGAACTTCATAAGGGTTTTTCAATTCCTTCACGGCTCCTTATACCCAAAATCTCTTCAGTTTTCCGAAGCATTCCCATATATATTATGTTTTCAAGCAATCCTTTGTTTTGCTTTATGTCTAAAAGCTGATATCCCTTTGCAATCTGGCTTAACGCATGGATTAGGTTGAACTCCACCCTTTGTCTTATTTTCTTTGCAAATTCGCTTATGTCTTCACCCTGATAACCAAATTGATATATAAGAGGGTTGTAGCTATTATTTTTTACATCCTCGGCCAGATCATTGTATGCATCCAGTATATATATCCACTTTCCCGTGTTATAACCTATCCACCTTAATATTTTCTCATTCCGCGAATCGGTGCACAGGGGTTCATATGCCATAACTTCTTCCATAAGCTTTGCAAAAGGCTCAGCTGCCTCATCCATGGAACTGCATTTTTCTTTTTCGAGGAGAGACAAACGCACAAGTTCTTTTTCCATGACACGGCATTTTTCCGGATGCCTTTTCCTGGCCTTCTTAAAGCCCGGCATCAGAAACAGCATCCCCGCCCCTGAAATTATGGAAGCATCGTCCTTCCATTTATCTTTCAAGTTATAATACGAAAGCGTCATCAACAATAATGCTTTTTTTCCCTGCCGGATGAAGAAGGCATGTTCCCCTTTTTATCCTGGGCTTTTTGTCAGATAATGAAGATATCAGAATTGCCAGAAATGTAATATCATAATTCAGTGTAATCCTTGAAATAAGACCGTATCTTTTTCCTATTGCTTTGCAGAGACCGCAGTAATATGCTCTGAATATTTCATATTCTTTTATTTTCAGCTCAGGTTTTTCAGGAATTATGTATCCGAACATCAAGACACCTTTTTCTTTGTCCCGTCATCGGTCTTTCTTCTTATGTAAACGAATTTCAAAGAATACATGAAGAAGGCGAACAGTGTGGCAATCACCGCTATAAATACAAATATGTCACTGTAATCCTTATTGAAAACGGCAAAAATAATTGCCAGGTAAAATACGACTGTTGCCATCTTGCCGTACCAGTTGGCTGAAACAACCACGTTGTCCTGTTTGTAAAGAAGAATGGTGCCTACTCCCATAAATGTTTCCTTGGCTATGACTATGATCAGCACTATGGGAGGTATTTTTTTCTGAAGAGTTAAAAATGCAAGAGCAGTAATCTGCATCAATTTGTCAGCAATAGGATCGGCCAGCTTCCCCCATGTAGTTATCATGTTGAATTTTCTGGCAATAAAGCCGTCAAGAACGTCTGTAAGACCTGCAAGGAGAAACATCGCTATTGCTTTATAATAATCCATTACGTGGAGGTAATATCCAAAGACAGGTATCAGCAAAAACCTTATCGCCGTAAGAAAATTCGGTATATTCACCTATTCACCACCAAAATATATAATATAATAAAATAATATGTTGTATCTAGTTTATCACATTATGCATTTTTATTGCAATTTAAACATGACGTTTTGCAGCTGAACTAATGCAATTTGCTCTGGATTAACGCATTTAACCTGTTAATCCTGTGTGCTTTCAATAAGCTGATAAATGTCAGGAGCTGCCTTCCTGATATTTACAGGCTTCAGTTTGCTGTCGGTCCAGACATGGACGGTCTCTCCCACAGTAATAGGATTCTGTCCTCCGTTTTTAAACACCTCATACTGGAAAACAAGCCGGGTATAGGTCAATCCCTTCAAAGTTGTCTTGACGGTTATCTCATCTTCATATCTTGCCGCTCCCTTATAGCAACATTTCAGTTCCAGCAGGGGCAGCATAAAACCTCTTTCTTCTATCTTCGAATAAGGCATGCCAAGCTTTTTGATAAAGTCTGTCCTTCCGGCTTCAAACCATATGGGGTAGTTTGAGTGGTGCACTATCCCCATTGCGTCAGTTTCTGCATATCTCACCGTAAATGTTGTATATGTAGCAAACATTTTATCACCTGTAAAAAATACTAAACCCGTGCTTTTTCATTGGGCACGGGAATATTATACTACTATTTAATACCCTCAAATCGTCTAGTAACCCTTTTCGATAATAACACTGTGTGCTTCTTCCACTTCAGCCTCCGGTACAAGCACTTCGTAGTAATTATCTTTATTTTCATTCTTATTGCTAATTGGCCTGGTTTTTACCAAAATCCCTTCACCGGTCAGCAGTTCCTGGAGCTTCGTGGCAATTTCCTTGCTCTGGGCCATATAAACTACTGTCCACATGTAAACACTCCCCTTTAAATTATTCGCCAGAATTGATTTCACCATAGCGACATAATATTCTCGCTTTACCCCTTATCTTTATAGCAGATGTGTTTTCGGT
>JAMNYG010000120.1 GCA_023622945.1 Bacillota bacterium
CCACGATTTTAATTTGCTTTTTGTGTAGTGAGCGGTTGAAGTTTGTGTGTATTTGCGTAGTTGCTATATGAAATGCAAAATGAATAGTTGGAATTCCAGACATTGCGGGAATCCTCGTTCGCGGCACAATTTATCTCGTACCTGAATATAGAGGAAGAGATATACTAAAGGCTGCAGTAACCAACACAGTCCCGGCAGTACTGGCATTATTTCTAACCATTTCAGGGATTATTTTGATTAAAGTTTGCAAGAAACGTATAACAACGCATGTCCGTAAAGATTCGGATAAGTAAGTTGAGAAGGTTTTTTTAGCATTAAACGGCAGATTGATATGGAAAGTGTATTTTTGAGTACTGTGTTTAATGAGAAAGGGTTTAAAGCGGAAATGTTGTTGGAAAATGGAACTAATTTTCTTCTGCCGGAAGATAGAAAGTCTATTGAAAATGCGCTCAGGAAAAAAACATAGGCTTTTCCGTACAGAAACCCGTAGAGATCTGCAAAGGTTTTTCAATGGAGGTATAGGTGTGAAAGTACTAATTTTGGATATGTATGGAGTAATAATAAAAGATCCGGATGGTGGCTTAATGCCCTTTGTAAATCGCACGTTTCCCCATTTAAGCCGCGATGATGTTTATCCCCATTGGCAAAAAGGAAATATAGGCGAATTATCTTCTTTAGATCTTTTCATAAGGCTAGGATTTGAAGGGGATTTAAGGAAAATTGAAAAAGAATATTTAGATACATTGGAAATCAATGAATCTTTTTATGAAATCGCTCCTATCTTAAAGAAACATTATCATTTGGCGTTATTATCAAACGATTTGAGCGAATGGAGCAGATATTTGCGTGACAAATTTAAACTCAATGATTATTTTGATGTAATCATAGTGAGCGGCGACGTAAAAATAAAAAAACCTGATGCGCAAATATTCATGCTTACACTTGATAAACTCGGACACCAGGCGTCTGATTGCATATATGTGGATGATAGAAGGTCAAATTTAGCAGCTGCACAATCTCTTGGCATGGATACTGTACTGTTTAACAGCAGAAATGTTCAGTACGAAGGAAAAACCGTTTCAAACTTTGAAGAGCTTGCCGATATGCTGATAAATTTGTGATTTTAACCCGTAAGCTTTGATTAAGTCAGATGGCTGAAGGAAGAAGATTTTCACTATATGAATGAATTTTGCGGTATGAGCCTTGAAACATGGAATGGTGCAAAAAAAGAGGGATTCACATACTGCGCAATTATTGAAGATAATAAGATTATCTCTTTAGCAGCTGTTTGGAAATATTCCCAAAATAAATGGGAGGTTGCGGCAGTTAACACCAGAAAGGGTTTTGAAAATAGAGGATTAGCAAAGAATGTAAAAGAATTTTTTATATGATTTTACAGTTAAATTAATCAATATTGAAATCCAAGCTGCAAACAGGTATACAACCTGTAAAGTTCTTATTTGGCAGAGCGATGGTTAACTATTGCTTTTCATGGTTGCCTGTTGCTTTCGCAGATTCACCTGATTTCCTGAAAAACATCAGGCAGAAACCAAACAACTCCTGTCAGATTACATACCATTCCAAAAAACATACTAAAAACAACTATTTCCAAAACTAATTTGTGCCTGGAACTTGCCATGACTGTAAAACATCTCCAAACACACAAATGTAAAATTATGGTGTTAAAAGTGTTGAAAAGTTTCCCGGTATGCTATATAATATACAACAGGTATACCACCGGTTATATATTTTTTAAACTGCCAACACAATTTAAGAGGAGGGGATTTTGCCATGGCATACTCTTTAAGAAAACGCCTTGCACTTCTGTTGGCATTCGTTATGGTTGCTTCCGGTTTGTTTTTATCAAATGGCAAAACTGTCAGTGCAACCAAGGTACAGGTATATGATCCCGAAGCACCTATCCCTATCGAACAGCCTGCTGCAGGGCAAAAGTACATCGACCCGAATTTCGGCACCGAGATCCTGCGTGTTACAGGCACCGAGGATGGCGACAGCAACGTGTACTATGCATATTATCCTACCTTTAACTGCGATTCCACTAAAATTCTGCTAAGCCGCGGAGGGACACCGACAGTTTATGATATTGATCCGGTAAACCTTGAAATCATCTCGTCAAAGCCATTATACGATTATGATGGTGGGAATTACCGTTTCTGGGAAGCAGTTATGGGCGAAGGCGCACTTTGGTCCAATACCGAGCCCGATGTTCTTTATGGTACATGGAAGTATAACTGGAATCCCAAAATTGTAAAATACAATGTCGATACAAGGGAAACCACTCTTGTTCGTGATTTTACGCCCGAACTGGGAGAAGGCTACGCAGTGCAGATGTCCAAATCTGATGACGACCGATATTTCGCATTCCATTTCATCCCACATGTAGGTCATGACAGAAACCTGGCAGATGACAAGTGGGGAGTCAGAAAAGCAGTGGTTTATGACAGCGTGGAAGATAAAACCTATATTGCCGATATGGCTGATCCTGCCTTCGGATTTGACCTTTCGGTCGGAAAGACCAGGCTTGATGAAGTCCGCATCGACAAGTCCGGACGATACCTGGCTATGTTCGTGTACCATCAGCATACTGGTGCTCAGGTATGGTACATATGGGATTTCAAAAATCAACCGGCTACAGAAAGCATCATAGTAGACGACGATATTATCGAGAGGGGTTCCCAGCATTATGACACCGGCTTTGGGACCATGGTACAGGGAGATCGCTGGTACGGAAACGGTTTCAACATAATTAAACGGGATCTGACCAACCCCGAGCAGTGGAAAACCATACTATACCCTTACTACAATATGTGGGGAGTGGTCTCTCATGTTTCACTTACAGGCCCGACCGATGAATGGGCAATGATAAGTACTTACATGAGCGAGAACCAGGTTGCTTCAAAGCCTTTCATAGCTGAAGTTTTCATGGTAAAAACAGACGGATCGGGCGACGTCATAAGGCTAGCCAAAACAAGGAGCAAATATTATGATTACTGGGATTGCCCCTTTGCCAATATTTCTTATGACGGAAGGCTTTTTGCCTATAGTTCCAACTGGGGAGGTACCAGGAGCGTATACATTGGAAGGATACCCGAAGGAATATGGAACCAGACGCCTCCTGAACCTCAAGTAAAGGATGCTTTTTCAATAATAAAGGCGTAGCAATCAGAGAGATGCTCGGAGACCACTACCTTGTTTACAGGAAAGTAGATTTCGGAGCAGGCGCCCAAAGCTTTACGGTGCGTGCATCAATGGATTATACAGGGGATGGTGCCCTTGAAATCAGGCTGGATAGTCCGGATGGCCAGCTTATAGGAACCTGTCCCATCCAGAACCAATGGTGGATCGAGAGTTATGCGAACTTTAGCTGCAATATTCTCCCCACTTCCGGCATTCACGATGTGTACCTGATTGTTAAAGGAGATTTCACCGACTGGGGCAGGATAGGAATAAACTGGTTCAAGTTCGATACTGAGACTGTTCCTGATCCAGGTGAATCACCCGAACCTACTTCTTCACCCGAACCCACTCCTCCACCGGTATCCAATGTTTACAGAAATATGGCATCAGGGAAAACGGTGACATGTAACGCAGTAAACCAGGAGGGCCTGGAACTCATTACGGATGGTGATTTCTCCGATCCGGATAAGTATGCATTGGTAGGAGACGGAAGTCCGGGAGGCGATCCGGGACCGACATATGTTCAGATCGACCTCGGAAAAGCTTATTATCTTGACAAGGTCAACATCTGGCATTATTACGGAAGCCAGGATACCGGAAGAATATACAGGGATGTCATTGTCCAGCTGTCCAATGACCCTGATTTCAACGAAAAGGTGACTGTATTCAACAACGATAATGATAATTCAGCCGGCCAGGGAAAGGGCAGAGATAAGGAATTCGTAGCAACCGAAGCAGGCAAGGAAATAACCTTTGCACCTGTCTATGCAAGGTATCTCAGGGTATGGACAAACGGAAACACCGACAATCCCGCAAGCCATATAGTTGAAATCCAGGCATGGGGAACCGAAGCCAAACTTGCACATGCCATAAAAGGTACGCCTGTCATAGATGGAATTATTGATGCTGTATGGGAAAATGCTCATGTGATCAGCGACTTTACCGTAGTGAGCGGCAGGTCCGATAATGAGGTAAAGGCCAGGGTAATGTGGGATGAAGAAAATATCTATGCACTCTTTGAAATAAAAGACAGCGATCCAGACGGTTCATATGAGTCGGATATAGGTTCTTCGAAGAGAGACGCGGTTGAGCTCTACATTGATGAAACAAACGAAAAGCCACCGGTTTTCAGTTCAGGAAAGCAGTATTATGTGATATACGATATCAAGGGGCTCTTCGTGGGAGATGGCCCGTCATACCCGACAACAGGAAAGTCTGCTGTCACAATGCTGGAGGACGGGTACATGATTGAATGCTCTGTGCCCATGATGTCTACCACATTGAGTGAAGGCAAGGTCATCGGTTTTGACATGCAGGTTGATGATGCTAAGGACGGAGCACGCGTCGCATTCATTAAATGGAATGACATGACAGGAAATGGCTGGAGAGATGCATCATTATTCGGGAATCTGAAGCTGGTTGCAGCTCCGGAACAACTGGAAATCATCATCAATAATCCTCATGAGGGCAAATGCATTGCTCGTCGCAACTCGGCCGTACCCATAATGTTTACGCTCAAGGATGCCGGGGGCAATTACGTCAAAGGAATTGAAGCAAGGCTTTATATGGCAAAAATAGAGGACGGAGTAACAGGACCGGAACTTGAAGCAGTAAGAAAAGGCGGTAAGGGAGATAACATCTTTGAAAATGTTATAAGATATGAGCGAGACCATCTATAATAGTGCTGACTTCTTAAAAGAAGTTGGCACTATTATTTTTACAAGTCATTCCAAATATGAAACATTTTTCGAGATATTTGTTTGAATTGTATGGTTATATAATATATAATGGTACAAAAATTGGAGTAAGGAGGTTAAGACTTGTTTCGTCATTACAGGAAGCGCCTTTCATTGCGCTTTTTTTAATGGTGTAATTGCAAAAGCTTGCTGAATATATGAGTGCTGAAGGAAGAAGAATATCGGAAAGCTGCGTACGGGAGAACTGCATGAACAGTCTGATGAAGGGGAAGGCGGGAAAATTATCTTTCCCGCCAACCTACTCTGCATGGTAACACAAAGATGGTGGAATCTTCCTGTATGTCCCTCCTTTATACTTCTTTTACTTTGCGGAGGAACATTGGCAAGAACGTTATGTACCTGCTGGAAAACGAAACCTCCACCGGGGGCGAAGATACTGATGTTTTCCTTTACATGACACTTTATTTGTTCAGGGGTTCCATTTGGCAGCACATCCCTGGTATCACATCCGCCACCCCAGAAGGTAAGCCTTTCTCCGAACTCCTTTTTTAATCTGGAAGGCTCCATGTCCCTGCATGATATTTGAACGGGGTTAACCGCATCGATTCCGGCTTCTATAAGGTCATTCAACAGAGGATAAATACCTCCGCAGCTGTGCAGGCACACCTTCAGATGTGGACAGAGTTTTTTTGCATGGGTCCATATCTTTTTATGCCTTGGCTTAAAGAACTCTCTATACATGTCCGGTGATATCTGGGGTCCGGTTTGCATGCCCAAGTCGTCTCCAAAGCCGATTATATCTATATATTCGCCTACAGCTTCAAGATAACGGGTCAGGTTTTCAATATGCATTTCAGTTAGCTTGTCCAGGAACCTGTGCATTCTGTCGGGATTGGCAGCGAGCTCATACAGGAAGTTGTCCATCCTGAAAGCAAACTGTCCCATTTCATAGAGATTACCCCCAAACAACCCGTATATGGCCCTGTCTGTAGATTGTCTTAGCTCACGGGCTGCTTCCTGCCAGATTTTCAGACCATTGTCATCAAAGCCGGCAGGCGCCGGAGGTGTGCCAAGCTTGCACCACATTATCCTGTCAAGGTTTACGGAAAGATCAGAAAAATCTTCTTCGTTGCTGTTTTCAAGAGGAAAACAGGTTTGCTCAAAATACAGTGAGCCGTTTTTCTGTATGCAGATTGCCTGTCCTCCTTCTTCATAAACCATGTACCCGTCTTTTTCCCTCTCTACTTTAATAAAACCGGGTATTTTGCAAGGTGTTCCGTCCTGGAGCTCCCAGTCCTGCCAGTAATCTTCATGTTTTAAATAACTGTAGCCCAGAGGTACAACGTCTGCACCGACGATATCCAGCACATCTTCTTCTATCAGGACCAACTGCTGGATGAAGTCATAAACATATAATTTGCTTGGCTTAAGCCCAAGATGCTCCCTGAGCTTCTTGTAAGCCTGAACCGATATGCCGCTTGAACGATGCCCTCCGAAATCAACAGGTATTCGGTCGGGTTCCTTATGGTTGAGCGCTGCAAGTACTCTTTCCCTTGAATTCATAAAACCATTCCCCCCAGAGCATTGATACCTGGTTTTCATACGAAACT